>JASHYW010000033.1 GCA_030042885.1 Streptosporangiaceae bacterium
GTGTCCAAGTACCCGGCCAGGATCAAGTGCGCGCTGCTCGGCTGGATGGCATGGAAGGACGCGACCGCGCGGGCCATGGAGGTAGGGCGATGACGGAGAACGCGACCACACCGGACAGCGGGCCGGAGGTGACCACCGAGCTCACGGCGGAGCAGGAGGACGTCCTCGAGGCCCTGCGTGACGTGGTGGACCCCGAACTCGGGATCAACGTGGTGGATCTCGGCCTGGTCTACGGGGTGGACGTCGACGCCGACCGGGTGGCGACCATCGACATGACCCTGACCAGCGCCGCGTGCCCGCTCACCGACGTGATCGAGGACCAGGCCCGGGAGGCTCTCGACGGGGTGGTGACGGACTTCCGCATCAACTGGGTGTGGATGCCGCCGTGGGGCCCGGAGAACATCACCGAGGACGGGCGCGAGCAACTCCGCGCCCTCGGCTTCAACATCTGACGGCGCTTCGGCTTCCCGGCCGCCTCCGCTTCCTGGCCCGGCAACGACGTCGTTGTGACAACCACGTGGTTGGTCGTTGGCCGCCCTCAAGCCTGGATGTGGAACGGCTCCACGCCAGCCAACCAATGGCACGGATAGTAAACATGTTAGGGCGGTGCGTAGTGAAGAATCCCGCCGCCGGAGGCGGGCGCTGGGTGGAAGTTCCGCCCGAGCGCCTGGTGTCCTGGATCGCCACCTTTACGGATCGGCACGGCGCCGGGTCCGTATCGCGTGATGAGACCTGCTCGGCGGTCACGCTCACCGCGGCGGACGGATCGGCGGCCGAGTGTCATCCGCCTTTCCCGCCCCTGCGCTGGGAGGGTGACGGCGATCCGGCAGCGGCAGCGGAGGCGATCGTGGCGCATGCCGTCGCGGACCGGACGATCGGCGTGCTGCTGGTCCGCCTGGGCGGCTACGCGGTCGGCGTCTTCACCGGGGCGCCGCCCCGGCTGGTGAGTTCGAAGGCGGGCAGCAGGCCGGTGCACGGCCGCAGCGCGGCGGGCGGCTGGTCTCAGCAGCGCTTCGCCCGGCGCCGGGAGAAGCAGGCCGCGATCGCTCTGCGGGCGGCCGCCGACGCGGCGGCCGGGGTGTTCGGCGGCTACGGGGCGGCCGGCCTGGACGCGGTGATCCTGGGCGGGGACAAGCGGGCCATCGCGGTGCTCCGCGGCGACGCCCGGCTCGCGCCGTACCTGGACCGCGCCACTGGCCGGTTCCTTACCGTCCCCGATCCTCGCCCGGCGCTGCTCAGGGACATCCCGACCGCCTACCTCGCGATCCGCATCCGCCTGACCGAGCCAGAACCGGATAGCCAGCCGTGAGCCATTCACGTACACTGAACGGCGTGCTGCCGATAACGGACTAGGGACACCTTCCGGGGGAGAAGTCTGTCCGCTTTCCGTCCGTTTCGCAGGAGCAGCTGATCATGATCGTGGCAACCGACATCGAAGTGCGGGCTGGCGCGCGCCTGCTCCTTGAAAGCGGGGCTGGCGGTACTCGGCGGGTACGCCGCGGAGTCGCAGGCCGCCTCGATCACGGCCAGCCTGGGCCTGCCCGACCGGGTGCTCCATCAGCCGCTGCGTACCCTGTCCGGCGGCCAGCGGCGGCGGATAGAGCTGGCCAGGATCTTGTTCTCAGATTCCGAGACCATGCTGCTTGACGAGCCGACCAACCACCTGGACGCCGACTCGGTGACCTGGCTCCGCGACCACCTCAGGAGCTATCCCCGCACCGTGCGGCCGCACCCCGCTGGCTGCCACTGGCCTGTCCAAGTCATACGGGTCGACGGAGGTGTTCTCCGGGGTGGACATGGCCGTCGACCGGGGGAGCCGGGTCGTGGTGCTCGGACTCAATGGCGCGGGAAAGACGACCCTGCTCCGGCTGCTGGCCGGGCTGGAAACTCCGGATACCGGAAAAGTCACGCCAGGGCACGGCCTCAGCCTGGGATATTACGCCCAAGAGCATGAAACGCTGGAAACTGAGCGGACTGTCCTGGCGCACATGCGTAGTGCCGCGCCGGATCTTACCGAATCGCAGCAGCGCAAGGTTCTTGGGTCATTCCTGTTCTCCGGCGATGACGTGGAAAAACCCGCTGGCATGCTTTCCGGCGGCGAGAAGACAAGGCTGGCGCTGGCCCTTCTTGTCGTATCCGGCGCCAACGTGCTGCTGCTCGACGAGCCGACCAACAACCTCGATCCTGCCAGCAGGGAGCAGGTTCTCGGCGCGCTGAGAGGCTTTCGCGGCGCGATAGTGCTTGTGACGCATGATGAAGGTGCGGTGGAAGCGCTTACGCCAGAACGCGTTATCGTCCTGCCCGACGGCGTCGAAGACTCGTGGAGTGAGGATTTCGCAGATCTCGTCGCACTTGCATAAGCACGTTCACCCGCTTTGTGCAGGCAAAGGGGTCATGATTCCGCTATGGCCGGATGAAAATAGGTGATTATTTGGCGTCATCTGGGTGGTCAACTCGCCGGCCATGCCTGATCATTGCGATGGGACTGTGTAACTCACTGGTGACTTCAGCCAACAGGAGGTGCATGTGGCCGAGACCCTCAAGAAAGGTACCCGTGTGACCGGCGTGGATCGCAGCAAGCTGGCGACGCAGCTCGGCAAGAGGTACGACTCCGGAGAGAGCATTCGTTCCCTGGCGGCCTCGACTGGAAGGTCATACGGCTTCGTCCACCGGATTCTCACCGAGACCGGGGTGAC
>JASHYW010000244.1 GCA_030042885.1 Streptosporangiaceae bacterium
TGCTGGACGCGGATATTAAGGTGTTCTTCGTCACCCACCGGTTCGACTTCGCCGACCGGTTCCACCGCGAGCACGCACGCTCCACCCTCTTCCTCAGGGCCGAGCGTCAGCCCGACGGGCGCCGGAACTACAAGCTCGCAGTGAAAGACCCTCTCCCGACCAGCTTCGGGGAAGACCTCTACTACCGGCTCGGCGGCTGGCTGGATGAAGACAAAGCCGTCACCCCGGCCGCCGCAGCAGCAGCCCCGGACGGCGAACCGGACCCGGCTAGCCAGGTCCGGCAGGCCAGCGGGATCGCCGCCGGGCCATCGGACGCGCCGCGCGATGGATGAGCCATCTGCCCCCCGTTCCGCAAGAGGAACCCAGTGATCCAGGACCATCTCATCGGCGAATTGTCAGCGCGACTGGAACAGCTGCAGTCCGCCGCGGGGACCCGCGCTGGCGACGTGACGCAGCTACGCCAGCAGGTCGAAACGTGGCCGGTCTCCTGGCTGGCGGCGGAGACGATCCGCGCGATGGCCCTGGCGGACCAGTTGTGCTGGGACTCGCTATCCCGGGGTGATACCCATGCGTTCGACCGCCAGGCAGCGATCTCCGCGGACCTGCGCCTGTTTGGCGTCTGCGCCCAGCTGCTCGACGAGGACTAGCACCCTGCCTACCAGCGGCATTGCTCAGCCGGGGCCGATGTGCCGCAGCTCAGGGGACAGCAGGCCCGCGATCTTGCTGCACGGCCAGGCGGAGCGCCGCCGCTCGGTCTGCTCCTCGGTTTCCTCCATGACCGCGTAGTAGTCGTCCGGCCCGTCCCAGCGCGGGCACTGGCCATACAGCGGGCACGGGCTGCGCGGCGGCTTCCCCGTCGCCTGGCATGCCGGGCGCCGACCGGACCGGAACGCCATCAGTGCCCGCCACAGCAGCAGCACCTCGTCCTCGCTCACCTTGGCCATAGCGGCCTCCCAGGCCGTCCAGGCAGGGACCGTTGGCGGCATCTCCGCGGCAGCAGGCGGGCCCCTCCGCCTCGGGGCCTACGCTACAGCAAACGCAGCTCGGCCAACCGGGACGCGGCGGCGGGGCTCTCTGGCAGAATGGACGGGCATGGGTGATGGGGCTCACCCTGGACTCGCGGCCGCGGAAGCGGCCCGTTGACGGTCCCTGGCCACGATCCGCAGGTCGCATGCCGTCAGCCCCACCGCGTACCCCCGCTGATCCTGTTCCCGGGCGGTCGCGGTAAGCGGTGCGACATCGCGCAGCCCGCCGTGACCGCAGGGCCAGGGCGCGTAGACCTTGTAGATCACGTGCAAGCCATCGACGACCACCGTGGCTTGAGCCCGTCGGTCGGCATGGCAGGGGCCAGCGGTCGGGCCTGCGCAGGCTCGCTACGGTGCTCAGCGCGGACGGTCATGATCTCACGCGCCCCCGCGTCATTCCCTGGCCCGCCCGGGGCCGGGGCAGTGGCAGCGGGGACCGTCAGCGGCGTACCGCCGCGAAGGCGAGCCCCATCTCCGGGCGTGGCGGTCCTGCGGGCTCGCGGGCCAGGTCACGGTCCGCGCCATCGTGCGCGGCGAAGCCGGTCAGATGACCCCGGCCAGTCTGTCCGCCACGGCTGCGGGCGGGATCCACAGGCCCGGACGTCCCCGGCAGGGGATGGGAGGGTCAACGGGTGCGGGAAACTCGAACACCCAGTGATACCACCCTGCGGTCGCCCACGGGCTGGGAGAGTCGGTCAGGATGTCCGCCAGGTAGACGACGCCGACGATCGCTTCCCGCGCCTGCCATGCCGACCGCGGCTGCCCGAAGGCTTCGGGATCGGCCATCGTCCATAGCAGCCTGGCCGTAGCCTCCGGATCGGGGTCGGCGTTCTTGCCGGCGTGAATCAGCAGCGGGCCCCGGTACGCAGTTCTCCACCGCCGGTTCTCGACGTCCTTGCCGCCGTGAATCACCGCCCAGGCCCACGGCTGCCGCACGGTCAGCGCCCTCACGGCCGGAAACCGGCCACTGGCCTGCTCTTTTCCCGCTGGGCCGTGGGCCATGCTTGGTGCTGTGTTCACCGGCCACCTCCCGGACGGATTTCCGCGCACCGGCCGATCACGCGGGCGGGGTCATGCCCTGCCCGCGTGGGCGGGTGCCGTCCCGGTGCTGCGGGCGCCAGAGATTGCCCAGGTATGCAGCCGTCGGCTCGCCGCCGCGGGCATGCAAGGCGCGCAGGTGCCCGGCGACCGGCGGGCGGACATCCAGGCCGGGGAGCGAGCCGAGCGGGACGAAGAGGGCTTCGGTATCCGGCTCCTGCGGCACCGGTTCGCCGTGCCCGTCCGCCGTGGCAAGGAAGACGAGATCGATGGTGCGCAGTGTGGACCCGGGCCCCAGGGCTTCCAGGACGAATGCGACTCGCGCCGGATCCACGGACAGCCCCGTTTCCTCTAGGGTTTCCCGCCGGGCGCACGCGGCCATGCTCTCGCCGGGACGTGGCGTGCCGCCGGGCAGCACCCAGTCGTTGGTCTTGCAGCGGTGAACCAGCAGCACGGCGTCGTCGCGGAACACGATCGCCGAGCAGCGCACGTCGATCGAATCCATGAGCGTTTCCTCCCTGGTCTGCCGGGCCGCCACATCAGTCCGGGGCGGTCAGGCGCAGCCATCCCTCGGCGAACAGCCACCCGGCGAGCACGTCCGCGGGCCAGTGCACGCCCAGGTAGACCCGGCTGGTGCCGACCGCGGCGGCCAGGGCGGCCACGGTGGTGTGCTTGGACGGCAGGCTGAAGCCCTCCCGCTCCCTCAGCCAGGCCTCTGCCGGGGGGCGCTGCCGGGCGATCACCCGTGACAGGCGGCGCCTGGCGGCCGCCCCGCTGGTCACGGCCAGGCACGGCCCGCACGCACCGCGCCAGCCGTCCCGGCGCGCGGCACCGGCCACCGCAAGGAGCGGGTAGACCACGCCCGGCTCGGCCAGCGTGCTGACCGCCCGCGCCACCGTCGTTCCCGCCGGGCAGCGGCGGGCCAGGAGCGCTCGGAGACCCGCGTGGTCCGCGCTGGCCAGCCAGCCGCGGCCGGCGGCGGCCGCCACCACCATGGGCACGGCGAACGCCATGATCGCCGCACGAACCCGCCGGGCCGCCGTTACCGCCATGCGCTGTCGGCGCAGCGGGCCGCCTCCCGGGCCAGGCCGGGCATCACGGCCACCAGCATCTCCTCCGCCCGGCCGTGGGCGCTGGCGCCGACCCACAGCCGCCAGTTCCCGGCTGCCGTGAGCGGTCCCGCAGCCGGTAACCCGGCGGGTGCGCGGGGGCCGCGTACCCGGGCACCCCGGCATCCGCGAGCGCGCGGAGCACGTCCGCCACGACCTGCCCGCTGAGCTCGAGGACCGGTGCCCACGCGGCATCGTCCAGGCCGTTCCCGTATCCGCCGGCTGGCAGCCACCACAGGCGGCCGGGCCGCGCGGGCTGCTCGGCGGGTCGTGATATCGGAGCCGTCATGCCGTCCTACCTCTCGCGTACGGAGAGCAGGACCCATCGGCCATCCGGCAACTCCGCGCGGCTGGAATGCTTCCGCGCGGACGCGGCGGGGTCCACCACCGGGTGGATAGAACCACCGGCGACCATTCTACGGCACTGCTCCCGGGCCACCGCATGGGCAACCAGCCTGCGCAGCGGGATCTCCTCCCGGAGCGGAACGAAAACGCTGGAGGTGGCGTCGCGGTCCGCCGGCGCCGCTCCAGCGTGCGCGGGATATGCAGGCGCCTGGATTTCCAGCGGGGCCGCGCTGCTGCTGTGGATGCTGACAACTGCCGCGCTGATAGCGGTCGCGCTGGCCGTCACCACCGACAGCGATCATGGTAGATGTATCGAATCGGTGGCAGCGGTCTGCACCAGCCCGGCTCCCGAACACAGCTCGGACGCCACCTCGCATGACACAGCCACCGGCCAGGCGCCTTAGCAACGAGCCGCCGGCACCCAGCAGGCTGGCCTGAAGGCCTTTCCGGATGAACCGATAGGACCCAGGCACACGAGTCACATGATTTCAGCCCGGCGGCGCCGCGCGCTCAACCTCCGTGAAGCAAGGCCCGCACCGGAGAGAGCGTCTCAGCCGACTTCGCTGATCGTCTTGCCGCAAGCCCGGGCGAGCGCGGCTGCGGCCTCGGCGGCGCTGCCGTAGACGCCTACCTGCTGTGCACCGTGTCTCAGCACAGCCACCCAGCGTTCGCCCGGGCTGTCCCGGCGGACGTGCCCGAGATGCTCCCCGTCACAGGCCACGAGCTGGATGACGTCCGAGCGTGGTTCCAGGCGGGCGCGGGCCAGGCCCCGCGTGCCGGCCAGCTCCCGCAGCACGCTTTGTTCCTGCAGATGCCAGCCTGCCGCCCACGTCTGCTTCATGCCGCATGCATGCCTTCCCTGCCGAGCAGGGACCGTTGGCACTAGCGCGTTTCGCGGCGAGCCCCTCCGCCAGTTCCCAAGTTACCAGGCCAGCCCGACGATCACGCCAGGGATCTGGCGCTCGCGCTAAGCTGGGCTGGCCGGAAGAGGCTCCGGCAGGAGCCCCGGGCTCCAGAACCGCCGACCCGGCTGATGGCCTCTCAGGCTCAAGGCTTACCCGGAGGCGACGTGCTGCCGAAGGCCGGCATTCACCGGCAGGTCGCGAATACCTCCGCCCCCTTCACCGGGCGACTCCGCATATTCAGGGTCCTAAGCCCCTGCTATCAGGACATCGGACAGCGAAACGATCGGATCAGCACAGGCTGACGACACCAGGGGGCAGCCGGGTGGGTTGCCTCGGACAGGAGCAGATGATGGCAGCCTTTGAGGTGGCAGACCTGTCGGCGCTGGAGATCCTGGACTCCCGCGGGCGGCCGACGCTGGCGGTCACCGTGCGGCTGGCGGACGGCACGACCGCCCGCGCCGGGGTCCCCTCCGGTGCTTCGACCGGCTCGCGGGAGGCGGTGGAACGCCGCGACGGCGACCCGGCCAGGTATGAGGGGAAGGGCGTGCTCGGGGCGGTCAGCGCCGTCAACACCGAGCTCGCCGGCCTGCTGCGCGGCCGGTCCTGGGC
>JASHYW010000245.1 GCA_030042885.1 Streptosporangiaceae bacterium
TCGACCCGCTCCGGCAGCCTGGCTCCGGCCGGGAACGCCTGGTCGGCGCCGAGCTTGACGGCGCGCTCGCGCTTGGCCTCGCTGCGGCTGGTCGCCCACACCCGGTAGCCCGCCGAGCGGCCCAGCAGGATCAGCGCGGTAGCCACTCCACCGCCCGCGCCCTGCACCAGCACGGTCGCGCCGGGCTGGACGCCCGACTTCTCGAACAGCATCCTGTAGGCGGTCAGATACGCGGTCGGCAGGCAAGCGGCCTCGACGAACGACAGCGCGGCGGGCTTGGGCACCAGGTTGCGGCGCGGCACGCAGACCCGCTCGGCGAAGGTGCCGTCGTAGCGCTCGGACAGCAGGGACCGGCGCGGGTCCAGGGTCTCGTCGCCGCCGCCCGCGTCCGGGTCGGCGATCACCGCGTGCACGATGACCTCGTTGCCGTCCGCGTCGAGGCCCGCCGCGTCGCAGCCGAGCACGATCGGCAGCCGGCCGGCCGAGATGCCCACCCCGCGCAGCGTCCAGACGTCGTGGTGGTTGAGCGAGGCCGCCTTGACCGTCACCGTCACCCATCCCCCGGGCGGCACCGGATCCGGACGCTCCCCCAGTTCCAGCCCGGACAGCGGATCATCGGCGTCGATACGCGCGGCGGTCACAGCGAACATGTCCGACACCCTAATGGTGCTGGCCCGGGGGGGCGACCCCCCGGAACCCCCCGCTCCTGGGGGGACCCATCCCCCCAGACCGCCCTTGGCTGGCGTGCGCCGCGCGGATGGTGTAATACTCGTAACCGGCAGCAGACCATTACACTTCACCTCCCCGCGAGCCAAAGAGGCGCGGCGCCGCCTGGACTGACGAGCGAGGAACGAGCGAGGAGGGAAGGAGGCGCCGCAAAGGCGCCCCGGAGGCGAGCGGGACAGCAGAGTGGATCTCAACTCCTACGCGGACCTCGCGGTCCGGCTCGTGAACACGGCCGGCGGCGGGGGCGAAGACGGCGACCGGCTGGTCAACCTGGACGGGCTGCGCGCGCTGGTGGCCGACCGGGAGCACCTCAACACCGGAATGACCCGCAACGATCTCGATGCGCTTCGGGCCCTGCGGGCGGAGTTCCGCGCCTTCTTCGTGGCGTGCGCCAAGGGCGACGGCGAGGAGGCCGCGGCGCAGCTGAACTCCTTGCTCATTCAGCATCCCGTCCACCCGCAGCTGTCCGGGCACGACGGCCAGCCGTGGCACGTGCACTACACCGAGAGCGGATCGGTCGCGGACAAATACGCGGCCGGGGCGGCGATGGGCCTGGCCGTCCGGCTGACCGATCTCGGCATCGGCAGGTTCGGCGTCTGCCAGGCGGCGGGCTGCCAGGGGGTGTTCATCGACACCAGCACGAGCAATACCCGGCGGTATTGCTCCGACCGCTGCATGAACCGGGCGAACGTCTCGGCGTTCCGGGCCCGCAAACGCGGCGAAGACGACATAGATCCCAAAGCTCCCACCGCGACCGGGTAGGGCACGTTACCCTCGGTATTGAGGCCTGCCATTATGCGGGCCCTGCATTGTGAAGTGATTCACAAGCGAGATGTGAACAAGTTGTGAATCGTGACATCGAGTTATTCCGGGGACATCTCCGTGTGAACAGGCGGGCCCGCCTGACCGGCTCCTTTAGCCCGGGAACAGCGTTGTGACCTGCGTTATCAAAACGAATCCGGGTGAACACTTCTCAGCAATCACGATGATCTCTACGATGATCTCACTCGACGCATACGAGACGCTCACCCGTCCGGGGCGGGATCTCGCACCGCTGGGGTGGCTAGCCCTCCGGGGCTCGATGGGGAAAGAGATCGATTATGTCATCTGAGACTGTATCCGAGACCAGGCCGGCCGATGTCGGCCTGCGACGGGAAATCGGGCTGATCGGTGCCACCTGGGCATCGGAAACCTCGATTATCGGCTCGGGGTGGCTGTTCGCCTCGCTGTACGCCACGATGGAGGCGGGGCCGGCGGCCATCTACGGCTGGCTCATCGGGGGTGTCTGCGTCGTCATCCTGGCGCTACTGCACGCCGAACTGGGCGGGATGTACCCCATCGCGGGCGGGACGGCCAGGTTCCCGCACCTGGCCTACGGCAGCGTGGCGGGCATCTCGTTCGGCTTCTTCTCCTGGCTGCAGGCGATCACGGTCGCGCCGGTCGAGTGCTACGCGGTGATGACGTACGGGTCTTACTACTGGCACAGCCTGTTCAACACGACCACGGGCCGGATAACGTCGACCGGGTTCGTCATGACGATCGTCCTGATGGCCATCTTCACCGCGATCAACTTCCTCGCGGTTCGGCTGTTCGCCCGGGTCAACAACGTGATCACGTGGTGGAAGGTCATCATCCCGATCCTGACCATCATCATCCTGTTCTTCAAGTTCCACTCCAGCAACTTCAGCCCCGGCGGCGGCGGGTTCATGCCGTTCGGTATCAAGGCCGTGTTCGCCGCCATCCCCACCGCGGGCATCGTGTTCGCCTACCTCGGCTTCGAGCAGGCCGATCAGCTCGCCGGTGAGGTCAAGAACCCGCAGCGCAACCTGCCGCGCGCGATCATCATCGCGTGCCTGCTCGGCACGATGATCTACATCTTGCTCCAGGTGGTGTTCATCGGCGCGATGCCTCCGGACCAGATCACCAAGGGGTTCCAGGGGATCACCAACCCGCTCATCCTGGCCGGGCCGTTCGCCGCCGTGGCCGGCCTGGTGGGGCTCAGCTTCTGGGCGACGATCCTGCGCATCGACGCGTTCATCTCCCCGTTCGGCACCGGCCTGATCTACCAGACCTCCACCTCGCGGATCGGGTACGGCCTGGCCAGGAACAGGTACTTCCCGCAGCCCTTCCAGTGGGTCGACCGGAACGGCGTGCCCTGGTTCAGCCTGATCATGGCGTTCGTGTTCGGCATCTTCTTCCTGCTGCCGTTCCCGAGCTGGCAAGACCTGGTCGGCCTGGTCACCAGCGCGAGCGTGCTCATGTACGCGGGCGCGCCGCTGTCCCTGGGTTCGTTCCGCAGGAAGCTCCCTGACGCGCAAAGGCCCTACAGGATACCTGCGGCCTGGCTCATGTCGCCGCTGGCCTTCTGCATCTGCAGCATGCTGATCTACTGGTCGGGCTTCGTCGTGGTGTGGAAGCTCGGGGTCTGCCTGGTGATCGGCTACATCCTGGTCGGCATCTGCATGGCGTTCGACCAGCAGCGGCCGCCGCTGGACTGGAAGTCCGCGCAGTGGCTGCTGCCCTACCTGATCGGCATGGGCATCATCTCCTGGCAGGGTCAGTTCCCGCTCGCGGGCACGGGCGGCGCGCCTCCGATCAATACGTTCCGCATCCCGTTCTGGTGGGACATGCTGATCGTGATTGTCTTCAGCCTGGTCATCTACTACTGGGCGCTGTACACCGCCCTGCCGCGCGAGGAGACGATGGCACTGATCGCCCGGCAGAGCGGAGAGAAGGAACTGCCGGACACCGGGATGCATCACTAGGCCCGGCTTACCGCAAGCCCGGGTGGCCCCGTCAGGTGACGGGGCCACCCGGGTTTGGGCTGGACGGCGATCAGCGGGCCCGGGGGCTCCCGCCACGGACCGCTCGGCCGAAAATGAAAGGGCGCGGAGCCGCGGCCGGGAACGGTGCTCAGCCGGCGCGGGGGCGCCAGTAGCGGGCCAGCAGGCGGCCCTCGATGAGGGGCAGCGGGACGGCACCGAAGAGGCGGCTGTCGGTGGCGCCCGCGGCCGGGTTGTCGGACTCGAGCCACCAGCCGCCGTCGACGGGGCGGGCGGCGCGCT
>JASHYW010000246.1 GCA_030042885.1 Streptosporangiaceae bacterium
TCACCGGTTCACACGATGACCTGGCCGCCAGGGACTTTTGCGCCGACATGGCACATGCGGACGTGGTTTATCGGCGTCTACTTCAACTCCGGCGCAACTGCCGCCAACGCCGGCTGTATCACCGCTTACGACTCTGCCCGGCCGTTCGCCGCCGACAACCTCCGGCTGGCCGGCCCACGCCGTCGAACAGTACTTCGCCTCCGGGTCCGCGCCGTTACGCGGTCATCGCTGGTGAGGTCGGCGGGCTGGGCGGCTATGCGATCGGCCGGCCCAATCTTGCCAGGGCAGCCCGCTCCGCTCGCATACTGGGCCAACCGCATATCCGCGGCTACAGTCGTGGCACCGACTGTGCCCAGGCGCGTACCCGGCCCTGGGCTGACTGGCCGTCCGAGCGACGAGGTGGAGGAAACCGTGAGCAGCGACGTGGCCCGGCAGCGGGCTGAGATCGAGGGCGTGATAGCGGGCCGCACCCTGTGCGATGAGCTGCGGCACGTCGCCGAGACTGCGGGTGATGGCTACGCATACTCCGACGAGGCCGTGACTGGTGCCAATGCCGGGGCTGGTGACGGCTGGCAGTCCCTGACCTGGTCGCAGGTGAGGCAGCGGGTGCTGGAAGTGGCAGCCGGGTTCGCCGCCCTGGGGCTGGCGCCCGGCGAACGAGTCGCTTTGATGCTTCCGAACCGCAGCGAGCATGTGCTCGCCGACCTCGGGGCGGTCCATGCGGGCGGCCTCGGGGTGACGTTGTATGCCACGCTGGCGCCTGAGCAGATCACGTACGTGGCCGGCGACTGTGATGCCCGGATCGCGGTGCTGGACGGCGCGGCCGAACTTGCCCGCTGGCGGCCGGTCCTGGAGCAGCTACCGGGGATCAAGAAGATCATTGTCCGTGATCCAGCCGCCTGCCCGGCCGGTGATCAATATCTGACGTGGGCTGACTTCGCGGCGCTGGGCCGGGAACGGTTCGCCGCCGAGCCTGGTGAGATCACGGCCCGGGTGGCGGCGATCAAGCCCGATGACCCGCTGGCCCTGCTGTACACCTCTGGCACGACCGGCAACCCTAAGGGCGTTCTGCTCACTCACCGCAACATCCTCTACGAGATGTCGGCAGCCGACGCGATGGGCGTCATCACTCCGCGTGTCCGCTGGGTCTCCTACCTGCCGCTGGCGCACATCGCCGAGCGCATGTTCAGCGTCTACCTGCCTATCCATGCCGTCGGTCACGTCCATTTCTGCCCTGACACCGCACGGCTCGTGCAGGTGATCGGCAAAGTGCGCCCTACCGCGTTCTTCGGTGTGCCCCGGGTGTGGGAGAAAATCAGGGCAGGCATCCAGGCCCTGCTCACGGCCGAGCAGGACGAGGGTAAGCGGGCAGCCGTGCGGCAGGCCATGGACGTCGGCCGCCGTTACGTGGAGAGCTGCCAGTACGGGCATACCACATCGCCGGAACTCGAGGCCCAGTTCCGGGCGGCGGACGGGCAGGTGCTCGGGCCGATCCGCAGCCTGCTCGGCCTCGGTGAGGCTAGCTCGGTCTCCAGCGCCGCGGCCCCGCTGCCCCCGGACGTGGCGGCCTTTTTCGCCGGGCTGGGCATGAAGATCCTGGACGTGTACGGCATGACGGAAACCACGGGGGCCTTCACCGCCAACACGCCCGCCGAATTCAAGCTCGGAACGGTTGGCCGCCCAGCCGCCGGCATGGAGGTCATCATCGCCGACGACGGCGAGATCCTGGTTCGCGGGCCGCTTACCACCCCCGGCTACCTCAACCGGCCCGACCTGACCGCCGCCCTCATCGATGCCTACGGGTGGCTGCGGACCGGGGACATCGGGACGATTGACGCGGACGGGTTCGTGTCGGTGACGGACAGGAAGAAGGAACTGATCATTACCGCGGGCGGCGAGAACATCGCACCCGCGGCGGTTGAGAACGTGCTGGTGGCCCATCCGCTGATCGGCCAGGCACTGGCCTACGGTGACCGTCGGCCGTACGTGGTCGCCTTGCTCACGCTGGACGGCGAAGTCGCGCCCGCCTGGGCACGGGCCCGTGGTGTCACAGCCGACTCACTCGCGTCGCTGGCATCGGACCCGCAGGTGCTGGCCGAGGTGGCCGCCGGGGTGGCCGCCGCCAACGAACGCCTGGCGCGGGTGCAGCAGGTGAAGCGGTGGCGCTTGCTGCCCGTGGAGTGGACGGCGGAGACCGAGGAACTGACCCCCACGCTCAAGCTCAAGCGCCGTGTCGTGCATGCCAAGTACGCCGACGTCATCGACGCCCTATATGAAGGGTGATCCGCCCGGTGTGCCGTTAGGGGCCGGAGGGCCGGATTCCTGCCAGGAGGATCGCGGTGGTTGATGTCTTGGAACTTTCTGCCCGGATTATCGACTCGGGCCTGGACTTTGATCCGGTCTCGCGGATGACGCAGGAAGTGTCAGAGGTTGCCGAGCGGGTGGCGCTGGTGGAGTCATTCAGCCACTCGATCGCGGTACGGACCGGCGCAGGGCTTGTCGTGTTCGACGCGAGCGGCCAGTGGAGCGGCACGGCGGTGGTCCAGGCGCTTCGGCGGTGGTCGGCCGATCCTGTCGACACGATCGTGTACACCCACGGGCATGTGGACCACGTCGGCGGTTCGGGCGCGTTCGTGGCAGACGCCGCGCAGAACGGGACCAGGAGGCCGCGCGTGGTGGCACAGGAGAATGTCCGGGCCCGGCTTGCGCGCTACCGGCTGACCGATGGCTGGAACCTGATCATCAATTACCGCCAGTTCGCTGCGGCGGCGGGCGGGCTGGTGAACGCGTTGCGCGGGCGGCATTTCCTGCCCGACGACGTGGCCGAGCCTGAGGTGACGTTCGCTGACCGGCTGCGTCTGGACGTCGGAGGCCAGGTGATCGAGCTGCATCACGCGCGGGGGGAGACCGACGATCACCTGTGGGCCTGGCTGCCGGCCCAGCGGGCCATCTGCTGTGGCGATCTCTTGATCTGGAACTTCCCCAATGCCGGCAATCCGCAGAAGGTACAGCGTTACCCTCTGGAGTGGGCAGCGGCGCTGCGGGCGATGTCCTCATACGGGCCTGAGCTGCTGCTGCCTGCCCACGGGCTGCCGATCGCCGGACAGGCGCGGATCGCCCGGGTGCTCGATGAGGTGGCGGGCGCGCTGGAAGACCTGGTCCATGCGGTGGTCGACATGATGAACGCGGGGTGCTCGCTGGATGAGATCATCCATTCGGTGACCGTGCCCGAGCAGACTCTCGCCCGGCCCTACCTGCGCCCGGACTACGACGAGCCCGAGTTCGTGGTGCGCAACATCTGGCGTCTGTATGGCGGCTGGTGGGACGGGAACCCGGCACGGCTGAAGCCGCCCCCTGACGCCCTGCTGGCGGCGGAGGTGGCCGCGCTCGCGGGCGGCGCGGACGCGCTGGCACGCCGCGCCCGCGCCACAACTGACCTGCGGCTGGCATGCCAGCTGGCGGAGTGGGCCGTGCAGGCCGACCCGGGCAGCGCCCAGGCCAGCGCCGTCCGGGCACAGCTGTACCACGAACGGAAAGACAGCGAGTCCTCGCTGATGGCCAAGGCCATCTTCGGCGAGGCAGCCGCACAGTCCGACAAACACCACAAGACGCTGCAGTGATCGTTGCGGGCGGCGGCCCGGCTTGGAGATCACCGGCTCTTGGCTTTGGCGTCCTCGCAGGTGCCGACGCCGGGATGAACGGGAAGTATGTCTGCATGTCGATCGCCATCTCTGAAGAACACCGGGCCCTCGCGCAGAGCGTCGCCGACTTCCTGACCAACCATCAGTCCCGCGCGGCAGCCCGTAGCCTGCTCGGGGCGGAGGCGGACGCGCTGCCGGCCTTCTGGGCCGAGCTAGGCGGCCTTGGCCTGCTCGGGCTGCATGTGCCAGAAGAACTTGGCGGCTCGGGCTTCGGGCTGCCCGAAACGCTGGTCGTGGCCGAGCAGATGGGTCGGCACCTGGCGCCGGGGCCGTTTATCCCCACTGTGATTACCAGCGCTGTGCTGGCTGCTGCCGGGCCCGGCGACGTGCAGAAGCGGCTGCTGCCAGGGCTCGCTGATGGCAGCGTGATCGGCGCGGCCGCGCTGGGCGGCGAAGTGACCTATGCCAACGGTGCCGCTACCGGCAGGGCAGATGTCGTGATCAGCGGCCACCTGGCCGACGTGCTGCTGGTCCCGGCGGGTGACGACGTGCTGGTGGTCGAGAAGTCGGCCGGCGGCCTCCACGCCCGGGTACCCGCCAACCTGGACCAGAGCCGCCGTGCGGCCAGGGTCAGGCTCGACGCGGCGCCAGCCGTGGTGCTGCCGGGCGCGCGGAGGCTCCTGACTGACATGGCCCGGGCCGTGCTCGCGGCGGAGGCGGCCGGCGTCGCCGCCGAGACCACCGAGCAGGCGGCCGAGTACGCGAAGATCCGCCAGCAGTTCGGCCGCCCGATCGCGACCTTCCAGGCGGTCAAGCACCATTGCGCGAACATGCTGGTGGCGGCCGAGTTGGCGACGGCCGCAGCGTGGGATGCAGGCCGGGCCGGGCTCGGCGGCGGTGACCAGCTCAGTTACACCGCGGCCATCGCGGCGGTGCTGGCCGGGCCGGCCGCAGTCGGTAACGCCAATCTCAACATCCAGGTGCACGGCGGTATCGGGTTCACCTGGGAGCACGACGCGCACCTGTACCTGCGCCGGGCCACGGCCATCGCCGCGGTGCTGGACACCGAGCGAGCGGCGACCGAGATTACCGACCTGGTCCGCCGCGGGGTGCGCCGGGCGGCCGCGATCGACCTGCCTGAAGAGGCCGAGCCGATCCGGGCGGCGATCGGACCCGACGTGGCCCGGCTGTGCGACCTGACGGGCGACGCCAGGAAGCGGGCACTGATCGACGGCGGCTACGCGATGCCGCACTGGCCCAAGCCGTGGGGCCGGGACGCAGCCGCCCTCGAGCAGCTGGTAATCGAGCAGGAGCTGGCCTCGGCCGGGATCAAGCGGCCCACCCTCGGCATCACCAGCTGGATCATCCTGACCCTGATCCACCACGCCAGCCCGGAGCAGGTCGCGCGCTGGGTCCGCCCGGCGCTCAGCCAGGACGTGATCTGGTGCCAGCTGTTCAGCGAGCCAGGCGCCGGGTCCGACGCGGCCGGCATCGGGACCAGGGCGACGAGAGTGGAGGGGGATGGGGAGGCGGGTGGGGGCTGGCTGATCAACGGCCAGAAGGTCTGGACCAGCGGCGCGCACCGGTCGGATTTCGGCCTGGCAACCGTGCGGACCAACCCGGACGCGCCCAAGCACGAGGGCATCACCACCATGGTGATCGACATGCACGCGCCCGGCGTCACTGTCCGGCCGCTGAAGATGCCGAACGGGAACTCCGACTTCAACGAGATCTTCTTTGACGACGTGTTCGTGCCGGATGCCGACGTGGTCGGACCGGTCAACGCCGGCTGGACTGTGGCGCGCGCGACGCTCGGCAATGAGAGCGTCAGCATCGGCGGCGGCGACGGCGTCACGTCCATGCCGATCAAGGCGTTCATCGCCCCGCTCGACGCGCACCCGGAGCGGCTGGCCGGCGGGGCCGGGCGGGTCGGCAGGCACATAGCCCGCACGCAGGCGATGGGTGTGCTGAACCAGCGGGCCGCGTACCGGGCGGTGGCCGGCGGCGGCCCGGGACCTGAAGGCAACATCACCAAGCTGCTGCTGGCCGAGATCGGCCATGAGACGGCCGCGATCATGGCGGAACTTGCGGGGCCTGAGGCGGCGTTCCTGGACGGCGACGGCGCGATGGGGGCCACCCTGATGCTGATGAACCGGGGCATGTCGATCGCGGGCGGCACGTCGGAGATCAAGCGGAATCAGATAGCCGAGCGAATACTCGGCCTGCCCCGCGACCCGCTTATCAAGTAGCGGTCCTTACGGTGCCTCCGGAGGCTCCGCTTCCGGGGCGGCGCTTTATAGTCGGGGAGCTGCCCACCTCCCACCTCACACGCCGGGCCGGGCGTCGTGTAACGCATCGGTCTCTGGTCGCTGCGACCTAAACGGCTGCTTGGGCGGGAAGCGCATCTGACGGCTTGATTGGTCTAGCTTGTTAGCCGATTCCCGACGGAGGAGTTCCGTGGTACCTGGCGAGGCGTCCTAACGACGCGTCATAACATTGCCGGGTGGAAACAGAGGCAGAGCGGCTGGAAGCGGAGGCGGCGTCGGCCGACCGAGCTGCGCCGCCAGCTGCCCGGAGTGCGGGCCGTGGAAGGCAGCGCCGAGGCACTCCCGCTGCCGGGCCAGAGCGTGGACGCGGTGCTATGCGGGCAGCCGGCGATGGACCAGGCGGAGCGCGCCAGGACGCTCGCCACGATCCGCGAAATCCTGCACCGCCAGCCGGAGACCTCGGCCGGCGAGTTCACCCTACCGCCCGGTTCCTTCCTGCCGGTTACGCTTCGGCCGAGGCAATGGTGGAGCTCCGGCGGACGGGACTGGGGGCCATAACCTCGATACGCGCCTAGGCGCGGTCTTGAGCGGCAGCGCCGCAGGTGGCACCATCGTTGCTCGTGGCGGTCGGTCTCGGTGCTTGGCCTGGGCATCTTAGCCGGATTCACCATGTTCGGCTTCCAGGGGCTGCGCACCAACGCCGACATCATCGCTGCGCCGCTGCTGGCCGCGTCGATGTTCCTGTACATGCTGAACGTGTTCCTGTTCTTCCTGTAGATCTTCTCCAGCCACGAACGGAGATAGCCGCTACGAGGCGCTGCGGCCCGTCCTGGCCTGCTCGCGCCCTGACCTCAACCCCATGATCGGAGCCTGGACATGCGCACCAGCAAGCACTGCCTCACACCGCTCGCGGCGGTAGCTGGAGGTCTCCTGGCCGGAGCCGTGGGCACCGTCTGCCTGGACGCAGTCCAATACCTGAGGCACCGCCGCGCGGGCGGCACGGAAAGCCCGCTGGCGTGGGAATTCGCGCCGGTCGACACCTGGGAGAAAGCCCCGGACCCCGGGCAGGTCGCCAGGCGGGTCATCGAAGGCTTCACCCAGCGGAAACTCCCCGACCGCTGGGCCTTCCCGATCAGCACCGCCATGCACTGGGCCTACGGATCAGGCGCGGCGGCGCTATACGGCATCCTGGCTGCATCACTGCGCAGGCCGCACGCCGCCTACGGCCTGCCGTTCGGGGCGGCGGTCTGGGCCGCAGGCTACGTCATCCTCCCGGAGGGAGGGCTGTACAAACC
>JASHYW010000247.1 GCA_030042885.1 Streptosporangiaceae bacterium
GACCCGCCACGCACGCTGCGAAAACGGCATGCTGCGGTCGGTCAGCAGCCATACGGCGGCTACCGGCGCGGCCAGGACGCCCACTGGATAGGCAAGCGCGCCCACCGCCGCGGCGACCCCTGCAGCCAGCCAGTGGCCGCGCTGCAGGAGAGCGAAGAACGCGATCGTGCACAGGGAGAGAAGGGCGAGCGGGAACACGCCATACTCATAGGCGAGGCCGGGTGTGAATGCCGCGTAGGCTAGCGCGATCGCCGCAGCCGGCCATGGCTGGTGAACCAGGAATGCGCGCCACAGGACCAGCAGCGTGCCCAGGAAGGCAAGCCAGGAAACCGCCAGGGCGGCCGGGGCCAGCGGGAATGTGAGCCAGTGCAGACCGGCCAAGATCCACGAGTACGCCGGGAACCATCCGGAGTTCCCGCACCATTTCCCCGGCCCGGATCGTGCTGGGCACCGGAACAGGTGGTAACCGCCTTCCGCGATCTGCAGATAGAAACCCGAATCCCAGCGCGTCCACGTCCTGGTCGCCGCGAACGGCGGCCAGCCTTCGGCGGCGCTGGTCACCACGACGACGGTCGTCGATGCGAGCCACGCCAGCACCGGCGGCCACCAGGAGGCGAGCCAGCGCCCCAGACCGCGGCTCGGCCAGACGGGGGAGCAGTGCATCTCAGACCCACCAGCCCTTAGCCCACGATGTCTGCAGGTGCACGGAGCGCAGCAGCCCGGTAATCAGCGGCGCCGCGAGGTAGCAGAAGATGGCGAAGCAGTACAGCGCCACGACCGTGGTCGAGGCCGTCAGGTGAGGGAAGTGCCGGACCGGCTGCCACAACGGGCTGAAGTCAGGGGTGAACCAGCAGAGCTGCTCGTTCTGGTAGTGCCCCGCGGAGCATACGGACAGCGCTTGCCAATCGGCGATCGCCCCGGCGCAGCCCACCCACGCGGACAACGCGAGCACGACGAGCGTGACCGCGTCCGCAGACGGCGATCGCCCAGCCCGCCAGATCCGGGCAGCGAGGAGAACCGACGCCGGAATAGCCGCGAAAACGAAGAAGCGCGGCCCCCAGGCCACCCCGCCATACCAGGCCCACCACTTGGCGTAAATGAGGACGAGGCCCGCGGTGAACAGCAGCATCAGCGTCACCGCGGGCTGGCCGGGGGCGGGCCGCACGAGTCGCCGGGTACGCCCGTCAAGCCACAGTGCCAGGCCGGGTGTGAAGAAGAGCAGGCCCCGGCCGAAGGAGAAGAGGATTGCCGCAACCCCCAGCAGGAAGGGGTAGCTGAAGCCGGGCTGGCCCGAGTAGGGCATGATCGTGCGAACCCCGTGGTCGTTTGCGTAGCCGGTCACCAAGGGGCCGCCGCGGCGCACCCAGTCCTCGAGCATGATCAGCGCAAGCGCCGCCACCACCGGCGCCAGGTACCGGAACCGCCGGTACCGGAGCGTTTCCCAGCCCGCCATCAGCCCCAACCCGACAATGGCCGCCGGGGTGTTGACCACACCTACCACGATCGCCGCCCAGCCAGCCACCACGTGCCGTTCGGTGGCTATGCAGATGATGCCGACCGTGACGAGCGTCGCGGTCAGCACCTCGGCGCCGTAGTCGCGTAGCCGGTCGGTGAGGAAAGAAGCAAACAGCAACACCAGTACGATGAGCCGCAGCAGGCGCGGGTCAGCCCGCCCGCGCAGCAGCCAGCGCGAGACCGCCACCCCGGCCGCGACGACGATCACGTTGAAGCGGGCCGCCCACCAGGCCGGCGACTCGACAACGTTGCCGAGCGCGAGAACCGGCACCGAGAGCAGCGGCATCACCAGCGAGTACTTGCTATCCGAGAGCCGTCCGTAGTGCAGCAATTGCTCGATATCGCTAAAACGCTGGTTGTCATCGCCGTACAGTGCATGCGGCAGGAGGAAGAACAACACACCGAACCCGGCCATGATCAACCCGCGCTCCAGTACCGCATTACGGTCTTGCACCGGTCAACTCCTCGCGGGATTCCTGGCGGATCACCACGACGCCTGCTCCAGAGGACGGCCTGGACCGGCTGCGGTGAGCGAGATCGCACTAGTGCGCCTAGACTAGCGCCGCTGGCGGGGCCCGCCCGCCGCCAGGCCCGGCCTCTAGTCGGTGATGGCCGAGTAGGCGACCACGCCCCGGCGCATGGCGTCGATAGCGGCGCGTGCGGTCGCGGCCAGGCTGGGCGAACCGGGGGCCGCGCTGGCGATCTGGTCCAGGAGGTCGATGAGCTGCTTGACCGAGCGGACGAAATCGCCGGGAGTCAGGTCGGGCGAGGAGTCCAGCACGCTTTGCAGCCTGGCCCCGCGGGCCCAGCGGTAGGCGGCCCAGGCAAAGCCGAGGTCAGGCTCGCGGAGGAACGACAGCTCGTTCCCCTTTTCCAGCTGATCGAGCTCACCCCAGGTCCTGACCATGGCAGACAGCGTGTCGGGGACCCGCCCGCCCGGCAGCCGGGGCGGATGGGCCTCGTCGGCCAGCCGCGACTCGAACGACAGGGCCGATACGCAGGCGGCCAGCTCGGCCGGGGACAGGCCGTCCCACAGGCCGCGGCGCATGCATTCGGCGGCCAGCAGGTCAAGCTCGGTGTACAGGCCGGCCAGGCGCTTGCCGTCCGGGGTGACCGTGTCCCCGGCCAGGTAGCCGAGCCGCTCCAGGACACTGCACACCCGGTCGAAGGTGCGGGCGATCACGTGCGACCGGCCGGCCACCCGGCGCTCGAGGGCATAGGTCTCGCGCCGGAGGCGCAGGTAGCGCTCGGCGTACCGGGCGTGATCCTCGCGGTCCGGGCAGCCGTGGCACGGATGCTTCCGCAGCTGGCGGCGGAGCCCGGCCACCTCGCGAGCTACGTCATCAGCGATGTCACGGTCAGTGGCCTGAGTCCGGCGCTGGCCTCTCCCGTCCCTTGGTCCCTTTGCTCCGCGCGAACCGTCCAGGTCGCGGCTGGCCAGGCGGTTCCGCATGGAGGCTGCGAGGTCCTTGCGGTGCTGCGGCGAGCGCGGGCTGAACGAGCTGGGAATCCGTATCTTGTCGATGACCTCGGCTGGCACCGGGAAGTCGGCCACGCTCAGCCGCTTGACCCTCCGGTTCTCGGTAAGCACCAGCGGCCCTGGGCCGACCGGGCGCCCGTTGCCGGCCACCGGGTGCAGACCGGGCTGGAGGACGACGGCCAGGCCGGCCCGCCTGCCTCCGGGCACGCGGATGATGTCGCCGGGGCGCAGCAGCGACAGCGACATGGCCGCTTCGGCCCGGCGGGATGTCGCCCGGGCGCGGGACAGCTCGCCTTCCCGTTCCGACAGCAGCTTCCTGATGCCGGCGTATTCGGTGAAGTCGCCCCTGTCGCAGGTCATCGCGGTGGCGAGCTCGGCCATGGCCTCGCGGTTCCTGCGGACCTGCCGGGCCAGCCCGACGACGCCGCGGTCGGCCTGGAACTGGGCGAACGAGGACTCGAGCAGCGCCGATGCCCGGGCCCGGCCGGCCCAGCCGGTCAGGTTGACAGCCATGTTGTAGGACGGGCGGAAGCTGGAGTTCAGCGGGTAGGTCCGGGTGCTGGCCAGGCCCGCGACCGCGCCGGGGTCCATGCCGGGCTGCCACAGCACGACCGCGTGTCCCTCCACGTCGATGCCGCGCCGCCCGGCCCGCCCAGTCAGCTGGGTGTACTCCCCCGCGGTCAGGTTCGCGTGGGTCTCGCCGTTCCACTTGTCGAGCTTCTCGATGACCACGGTCCGGGCCGGCATGTTGATGCCGAGCGCCAGCGTCTCGGTCGCGAACACGGCGCGGACCAGCCCGGCGGCGAACAGCTCCTCGACGACCTCCTTGAAGGCGGGCAGCATCCCGGCGTGGTGCGCCGCGATCCCGCGCCGCAGCCCGTCCAGCCATTCGGCGTAGCCGAGCACCGCCAGGTCCTCGGCCGGGATGTCCGCGATGCGGCGCTCCGCGGTCTGCTGGATCAGTTCGGCCTCTTCCCGCGTCGTGAGCCGCAGCCCGGCGCTCAGGCACTGCTGGACCGCCGCGTCGCAGCCGGCCCGGCTGAAGATGAACGTGATCGCCGGAAGCAGCCCGGCGGCATCAAGCCGGGAGATCACGTCGGGGCGGTCGGGCAGCGGGAACCGGCGCGGGCGGCGGCCGCCACGGGCGGGCCTGCCCGGCGCCTTACGCTCGAGCCAGGCGTCCCGCTGGGCCACCCGGAGCAGCTCGGGGTTGACCCGGGTGTGCTCGTCGTCGGTGAACAGGTCGTACAGCCGGTTCCCTGCCAGCACGTGCTGCCACAGCGGCACCGGTCGCTGCTCGTCCACGATGACCGTGATCCCGCCGCGGACCTGGTCCAGCCACTCGCCGAACTCCTCGGCGTTGCTCACCGTCGCGGACAGCGCCACCACCTGCACCGACTCCGGCAGGTGGATGATCACTTCCTCCCAGACCACGCCGCGGGATATGTCCGCCAGGTAGTGCACCTCGTCAAGGACGACGTAGCCGAGGCCCGCGAGCGTTGGCGAGCCCGTGTACAGCATGTTCCGCAGCACCTCGGTGGTCATCACCACCACCGGCGCCTCGCCGTTGATGCTGTTGTCCCCGGTGAGCAGCCCTACGGTCTGGCTGTCGTACCGCCGGACGAGGTCGGTGTACTTCTGGTTGGACAGGGCCTTGATCGGCGTGGTGTAGAAGCACTTGCGCCTCTGGGCCAGGGCCAGGTGCACGGCGAACTCGCCGACCACCGTCTTGCCCGAGCCGGTCGGCGCGGCGACCAGCACGCCGCGGCCCGCGCTCAGCGCGCGGCAGGCCGCCACCTGGAACTCGTCGAAGTCGAAGTCGTACAGCGTGCGGAAGCTCGCGAACTCCGGATCAGACTGCCGTTCGCGGGACGCGGCGTATCGTTCCGCCGGACCGGTCATGCGTCAAGACTAGGGTGGCCGGGGCGCAATGAGGGTCGCCAGGGACGCGGCAGAGTCGTCAGTCAGGACTACTGGGGGTATCTGTCGTCCAGCTCGATCGGGGACAGCTCGTCGTCGGCCAGGCCCGCGTAGGGGTCCGGGTTCCGGCGGGCTCGGCGCCGGTCGTTCAGGTACACGATGACCTCGGCCCCTTCCACCAGGGCCACGCACACGCCGCCGAGCATCAGCATCGTGATGGGGTCCGGACTCGGCGAGGCGATTCCCGCGAATACGAACACGCAGAAAATCATCACGCGGCGCCACTTCTTGAACCGCGCGTGGGGCAGGAGGCCGACCTGGTTGAGCATCACCAGGAAGAGCGGGAGCTCGAAGCACAGCCCGAAGCCCAGCATCATCGCGA
>JASHYW010000248.1 GCA_030042885.1 Streptosporangiaceae bacterium
ACGATGGTCGCGGTCACCGGGTGCCAGCCCGAGTTTGGTGAAGATGTTGTTGATGTGCTTCTCCACGGCGCCACCACCCACCACCAGCGTGTCGGCGATGGCGGCGTTGGACCGGCCTTCGGCCATGAGCGCGAGCACTTCGCGCTCGCGCGGAGTCAGCTCGCTGAGCGGGTGGCGGCTGCGGGCCAGCAGCTGCGCGACGACCTCGGGGTCGAGCGCGCTGCCGCCGTCGGCTACCCGGGTCAGCGCGTCGAGGAACTCGGTCACGTCGGCCACCCGGTCCTTGAGCAGGTAGCCGACACCGTGCGGGCGGCCGGAGATCAACTCGGTGGCGTACCGCTCCTCGACCCACTGGGACAGCACGAGCACGCCGACCTTGGGCCAGCGGTCCCGGACCACCAGGGCGGCGCGCAGCCCCTCGTCGGTGAACGTGGGCGGCATCCGCACGTCGACCACCACCGCGTCCGGGTCGTGCTCGGCTACCGCCCGCAGGAACGCCTCGGCGTCCCCCTCGGCCGCGGCGACCTCATGGCCGGCCTCGGTGAGCAGCCGGGTCAGCCCCTCGCGCAGCAGGACCGAATCCTCCGCGATCACTACTCTCATGGCAGTTCCGCTGCGATGATCGTCGGCCCGCCGGCCGGGGACTCCACCGACAGCCGGCCGTCCACGCCGGACACCCGGTCGGCCAGCCCGGACAGCCCCGGGCTGCTGATGTCCGCGCCGCCGATGCCGTCGTCGCTGATCATGACGGTGAGCGTGCCCGGGTAGCCGTGGCCTTCCACCACGACCTTGGCGTGGCTGGCGCGGGAATGCTTGGCCACGTTGGTCAGCGCCTCAGCCACCACGAAGTAGGCGACCGCCTCCACCGAGGACTTCGGCCGCACCGGCACGTCGACGTGCACGTCGACCGGGACCGGGCAGAGCACGGCCAGGCCCGACAGGGCCGCGTCGAGCCCGCGGTCGGTCAGCACCGGCGGGTGCACGCCCCGGACCAGGTTGCGCAGCTCGGTGAGGGCCTCCTTGGCCTGGGCGTGCGCCTGGTCGACCAGCTCGCGGGCGGCGTCGAGGTCATCGGCGAACTTGGCCTTGGCCCGGCCGAGCTCCATGGCCAGCGCGACCAGCCGCTGCTGCGCGCCGTCGTGCAGGTCACGCTCGATCCGCCGCCGTTCCGCCTCTGCCGCGCCCACCACCCGCTCCCGGCTGATCTCCAGCTCGGTGACCCTGGCGGCCAGGTCGCGGCGGGGGCCGAGCAGGTGGCGGGCGAGCGCCCCGTCCGCGACGGCCAGGCCGCGGGTCAGCTGCGGGGCGGCGAGCAGCACCAGGCAGCCGATGAGAGCGCATAGGGTCAGCTGGACCCTGGTATGCAGCACCGTGTTGCCGATGGTGGGGCCGCCGCTCGGCATCGACGAGGCGTAGGCTGGCAGGGTCAGCATGACCAGGCCCACCGCCCAGGCCAGGATGCTGATCGCCGCCGCCACCGCGCTGACCGGCAGCCGCAGCAGCGCGTAGCCGAGCTCGGCCCAGGTCGCCGGTTCGGCCCACATCCGCCAGCGAGGGATGATGCCCCACCGGTAGCCGGCCCGGCCGTCGGAGCCTGCAGCGGGCCAGGCCGGGATCCGCGCGCCGAGAAGGAAGGCGAACCTGGCCCGCTCGGCCCGGGCGAACCAGCTGGCCAGCCGCAACGTCACGCCCAGCAGCGGGAGCCCGATCAGCGCGACGAAGAGCAGGCTGACCCCGAACCCGAGCCCGAAGGTGATGATGAAGATGATCACGAACCCGATGATCAGGCCGGCCAGGTGCTGGGTCATGGCGAGCCAGGTGCGCGCGGACACCAGGTCGCGGACGAGGAACATGACTCCGACGCTATGACATGACCAATCGGGTTGCCATCAGCCGCACCCCCCGTATCGGGGTGAGGCTAACCCCACCCCAGACCCCAGGGCACCGGCCGGTTCCGCGAACTTGCCGGCCAGCCACCGATGAGCTACCTGGCCCGGGTGCGGCTCGGCTACGCCGCCGGATACCTGTCGGCCACCGACAAGACGGTAGGGCAGATCGCCCGCATGGTCGGGTACTCCAGCGAGGCCTCGCTGTCCAAGGCGTTCCGGCGCGCCTTTGGCCGGGCACCCGGCGAATACCGGCGCCAGCAGGCCGCCGCCCACGGGGTGCGGGCGACGTTCACCGGCTGAGCGGCGTCAGGTGTTCACCGGGAAGCCGAGGTTGACGCCGCCGTGGCTCGGGTCGAGCCAGCGGGAGGTGACCACCTTGCCGTGCGTGTAGAAGTGGACGCCTTCGGTGCCGTAGATATGCGAGTCTCCGAATAGGGATGACTTCCAGCCGCCGAACGAGTAGTACGCCATTGGCACCGGGATCGGCACGTTCACGCCGACCATGCCGATCTCCACCTCGGACACGAACCGGCGCGCCGCTCCCCCGTCGTTGGTGAAGATGGCCGTACCGTTGCCGTACCGGCTGGAGTTGACCAGCTCGACCGCCGCCTCGTAGCTCGGTGCGCGGAGCACGCTGAGCACCGGGCCGAAGATCTCGTCGGTGTAGCAGCTCATCTCCGGCGTGACGTGGTCGAGGACGCTCGGCCCGACCCAGAACCCC
>JASHYW010000249.1 GCA_030042885.1 Streptosporangiaceae bacterium
CGGTGAGCAGCCAGAACCCGAACGGATGCTGATAGATCGGCGCCGCGGCGCGCACCGCCGCGTACTGCGGGTAGGGGTCGTCGGTGAAACCGGGCGCGAACGGGTCGTACAGGGGGGGCACGGTCTGGGACATGGCAGGTTCCTTCCCGGCCTCCCGGCCGTCATCGCACACGCTGAGATTGTCACATACCGTCATCCATCCCGCCGCGGGCGCGCGACAGCGGCCCTGGTCGTGCTGCTGGCCCGCGCCCGCGAGACAGCAGCCCGGGTCACGGTGCCTGCCACCGCCCTGGCCCAGGCCATCCGTCGGCCTGGGCGGCTGGCGCCGATTGCGCCGATGACTTGGCCGATGACGCCCGGTTGGCAATCGTGGTCGCTGCCGGCCCGATGCCGCAGACCATGGCTCAATATGGCGGCTGCGCGCTGCTCCGCACGAGAACATGAGCATGCCCCGGCAGGCCAGACCGTAGATAGTGTCCCGGCTACCGCTGCGTTTGCGCGGGCGGCTCTCAGGACCTCCCGCGGATCGAGGCTCAGCTGACGATCAGGTAGAGGCTGTCTGCGATGAGCCAGAAACCGATGAGCAGGCTCCCGACGATGATCACCTGGTCGGTGTGGGTGTCGATCCAGGTCCGGAAGCCGCCCATGAGCGCCTGGCTCCGGCTCGGCCGGAACACCGTGTACAGCTCCAGGAACAGATAGGACGCCGAGGCCAGGACGCAGTACAGGAACAGCGCCAGGAAGCTCTCCCAGCTGGAGAGCTTGGCCTCCACTACGACGGCGGCGCCCGCGCCGATCAGCACCCAGGGCTGCAGCGTCGGGGCCAGGGCCAGGGCGAACCACGGGGACATGTTGTCCACGTGCTCCTGCCACTTGGGCGGCTTCTTCGGAGGCTTGGGCTGCGATCTGGTCCGGATGTGCCGGACCGCGATCACGACCAGGATCACGCCGAGCACGATCTTGACCGCCAGCGCCGCCAGCGAGGGGGCCGTGGCCGGCTTGGGCGGGTTGTTGCCGGTGGCCAGCACGGTGATGGTGACGACGATGCCCAGGGACACCAGCCACCCGAACACGAAGGCCGCGCCCTTGACCACGCCACGCCTGGACGGCAGCACGAACAGGAATGCGGTCAGCGGCAACGGGTCCAACGTGACCGCCAGGCCGATCAGGATCAGGTTAAGCAGCATGGCCGTCCCTCCCGCCTTGTCGCGCCCGAAGGCGTCCTGATGCTGGTGGCACCGTGGTCTTGACCGACGGGCCGGCGACGGCCGGCGTCTGCTGCAGCCGTGCCATAACCGGGCTCCTTCCATCGGCAAGACAGACAGGTGGCGGCCGGCCCCCGCCCGGCACATGCAGTCGCCGTGGCGGCCGCCCTTGTGCCTTACGATGCGCTATGCCAGCGCATGTCTCTTCATCCTCAAGGGATGAAAACAAGCGGCGGCCCAACGTCCCCGGTGGCGCCCTGATCGCCTCGTTGTTCCCGGTGGTGCCGGATCCGCCGCGGCGGCGTCAAGACTGATCCGGGGAATCCCCCGTCCGGGCCAGGCCAGCCTGGGCGGCGTTGAGGAGCATGCGGACCACGGCTCCGATGATGACCAGGTCGAGCAGCATCTGGATGCTCACGATGATCCGGGCCAGGTCGGTCTTTGGCGTGATGTCGCCGAATCCGACTGTCGAGAAGACCGTGATGGTGAAGTAGATCGCCCGGGTGTGGTCGAGCTGCTGGCTGAAAGTCAGAGCCGAGGCATTTGACATGGACAGGTAGAAGCTCGCGAACAGGACCAGGAACAGCGGGATGACAACGCCCAGGGCCTGGACCGCTCGCAGCTCGGGCAGCTCGGCGCCGACGATCCGGCGCGCCTGCCAGGCCAGGATCGCGGCGAACAGTGCGATACCGCCGCCCAGGTGCAAGAACGCGTCGGCTCCGCGGTGATGGACAGGTACCACGCCGGCCGGCACCAGGTAGTAGACGATGGTGAGCACGACCCACGCCAGCGCCAGCATCACGCCAGTGCGGAGCCAGGCCCGCCGCCGCTCGCCTCTTTCCAGGTCGGACAGGCGCCGCGGTGTCACCATCGGCTAGCCCCGGCGATCGGCACCCGGCCTGGCTGGTGTGTCCGTGCATCTTCAGAGCACCGCATGGTAGCGACAGTAGCCATCGAGGCGATGAACTGTCCGGCTACCCGTCTTTCAGCCCGGCCGGACGGGCGACGATATAGCCTGCGGCCAGGGCGATCCACAGCAGCTGGAGTCCGGGGAAGATCCGCTCGTAGAGTCCGCCCGGGGCGTGCTTGTGCCCGGCCACGGCGCCGAGCAGCAGGAAGGCGGCGGCCCCGGCCAGCGGGCGGAGGAATGCGACCAGGTAGTCAACCACCGGGCGCGTTGCCGTCGCCGGCTGCTCCTGTGATGGCGTGGAAGGCCTCAAGTGCCTCGCCGGGAGTTTCGTAGTAGGCCTCGGGGCCCAGGGCCGTGCTGATGCCGTAACGGTCGAGTTGCTGCCGGACCGGGCCGAGGACGGTGCTGAGCACGAGGCGGATATGCCGCTTCCGGACGTGTTCGATGACCTTGGTCAGGACATCGGATGCGGAGTAGTCGATGTCCCCGATGGCCGCGCAGTCCAGGACCATCCAGCGCAGCGGGCCGCCGTGGCCTGCCAGTGCCGCGATGTCCTCCAGGAGCCTGGACGCGTTGGCGTAGTACAGGCTGGTCCCGAACCGGTAGACCACCAGCCCTTCCTCGGTGCGGGCGCCCGGCGCGACCGGGGTTGGCTGCCAGTGCCCGGCCGGTGACTTCACCAGGACGCTGTTCAGCGGGCTGTAGCTGTGGCGCAGGTGGTCGACGACCGAGGCGATGACGGCGAGCACGATGCCGTACTCGACCCCCAGGACTACCACCGCGGCCGTGGTGATCAGGGCGACGGCCCATTCAAGTTTCCGGACCGCCCGGATGCTCCGCATCCCCTTGATATCGATGAGCTCGACCGCGATGAGGAAGACCACCGCCGCCAGGGCGGCGTCCGGCAGGTAGGACAGAGGCCCGGTGAACAGCAGCAGGACGATGAGGACGACAGCGGAGGTGAACAGAGGCGCCAGCTGGCTGCGCCCGCCGGCGCTGTCGACCATCTGCGTCTTGGTCGGGCTGCCGTTGACCACGAACGTGCCGGAGAACGCGGCGGCGGCATTGGCGGCACCCAGGCCGACCAGGTCCGTGTTCTCGCTGAATTCCTCCTCCTCGTACTTCACCGCGTAGGCGCGCGAGGTAGCCGCGCTCTGGGCCAGGATGACCACGAACATCGACGCCGCGGCGCCGAGCAGCGCCGCGGCGTTATGCCAGCCGAGGGCGGGCAGGCCCAGGGTCGGCAGCCCGCGGGGGACGGGCCCGACCAGAGCCACGCCATGGCTGGCCAGGTCCGCGGCCCGGCTCACGCTGATCGCGATGATCACCGCGATCAGCGGCCCCGGGATCCGGCGCGTGATCCGGCGAGCCGCGAGCACGAGCGCGATGACCCCGATCGATATCGTCAGGTCCGCCCCGTGCGTGTGCGGGAGCGCGCGCGCCACCTCCAGCAGCTTGGGCAGGGTCTGCTTGCCCGCGGCGGTGACCCCGAGCATGTCCGGGAGCTGCCCGGCGGCCACCTGGATGCCGACGCCGGTCAGGAACCCGACCAGCACCGTGCGGGAGAGGAAGTTCGCCAGGAAACCGAGCCGGGCCAGCCGGGCGACCAGCAGCATCACGCCGGTGAGCAGGGCCGCCAGCCCGGCCAGCCGGACGTATCGCTCCGATCCGAGCGCCGCCAGTCCGGACAGGCCGGCGGCCAGGATCGCCGCGGTCGCCGAATCCGCGGCCACCACCAGATGGCGGGACGACCCGAGGACCGCGAACACCGCCATCGGGAGGAGCATCGTGTACAAGCCGGTGACCACCGGCATCCCGGCGATCTTCGCGTAGCCGAGGACCTCGGGGATGCCCAGGGCGGCCAGCGTGAGGCCGGCCAGCGCCTCCGCGGGAACCCGGGGCCGCTGGATCGGCAGGACCCCTTGCATCACCGGCGGGAGGCGCAGCCGGCCGCGCCAGCGCCCCGCCCGGGAAGCCGGCATCGTCTCACCTCCGCCCGCCGGGAAGTTCGGCATTCGTTCATCTTCTCGCCATCGGGTGTTCAGTCAGGTCCACGGCCGTCTCAGTCTGGGCGGGTCATGGGTTCTGGCCACGTTCCCGCTGCCCGGCCCGGCGGTACCACGCCGACGCGGAGCCCGGCAGGGTAACATCCTCGCGCAGTATCAATACGGAGCAAAGGACATGTCCATTTCCGGCTCGCTTACCCGGAAAACATCTTCCGGCGCCTGACGCTAGCTCGCCCGCAGGCTGCCAGCCTTTACCCGATCGGGCAAGAAGCCTGGACGAAAGTCCTGTTTTCTAGTGACATTCGGCCCCGGCCGGCCTGGCTGGGATCTGCCGCTGGCCGGCCTGGGCACGGTTAGGATGGCAGTGTCGTATATACGCCACGCAGACAGGAGCGCGCCACGCGGACAAGGAGAAAGAAATGACGCTAAGCGATTCGGGAGCCAGTTCAGGCGGGCCGGGAAGGGTCTTGCCGAAAGATGGAGACAGGTTCGCAGCCTGGCTTGCGGACTCGAACTGGGGAAAGCTATACCCAGAGGGGCGAGATCTCTATTACGAAGGCGAGCATCCGGATGAGTTCGCCGCGGCTATCGTGGAGGAATTCGGTTTCGACCCGTCTGCTGACCCGCTGTGGGGAAAGTGGGTCGAAGGCCACCAGGGCGAGCCGGGATTCACCTCGTATGGATTCCGCTGCCCGGCCGGGAAGATAGATGCCGTCTACTCCACCTACGCAGATCACCAGTTCCCTGGCCAGGTGCGGGTATTGCACGAGGACAGGCATTGACGGGCCAGGGTATGGCGCCTTCCTGATCACCTGGGCAGGCCGTTATCAGGTCAGGGCGTCACGACCTGTCCCTTTCCGGCCACGGTGATCCCGCCGCTGGACACCACCAGGCCGCGGGCCCGGTCGTGCTCCTTGTCCACCCCGACCGTGGCACCCTCACCGACGACCACGTTCTTGTCCAGGATGGCGTTCTCGACCACGGCGTGGCGGCCGACCCGGGAATTGTGCAGCATCACCGCCCGGTTCACGCTGGCCCAGCTGTCCACCCGTGCTCCCGGCGACAGCACTGAGTTGCGGACCAGTCCGCCGGAGATGATGACGCCGTTGCTGATGACGCTGTTGATAGCCCGTCCCGCCCGGTCGCCGTCGTCATGCACGAACTTGGCCGGCGGATACGGCGGCACGTGGGTCAGGATCGGCCACTTGTCGTTGTACAGGCTGAACACCGGATGCACCGCGCACAGGTCCATGTGCGCATTGAAATAAGAATCGATCGTCCCCACCTCCCGCCAGTAGCCCATCTCGCGCGCCTCGGCGCCGGGCACTTCGTTCTGCAGGAAGTCATAGACGTGCGCGGCGCCGTCGCGCACCAGCATCGGGATGATGTCGCGGCCCATGCTGTGCCGGCTGGCGTCGTCGGCCGCGTCCTTCAAGAGCGCCTCCACCAGCACGCCGGTGTCGAACACATAGTTGCCCATGGATACCAGCGCCTGATCCAGCTGGCCGAGGCGGCCCGGCAGGTCGGCCGGCTTTTCCAGGAACGCCCCGATGCGGTGGCCGTCCGGCGTGGTCTGCAC
>JASHYW010000250.1 GCA_030042885.1 Streptosporangiaceae bacterium
CGGCACGATCCAGTCGGTGAACGGCGCCGACGTCGTGGTCCGCGCCCCGGACGGCACGATCTGGACCTGGCTGATCGTGAGCAACACCGTGGTCAGGGAGAGCGGCAGCAAGACCACCACGAACGCGCTGGCCACGGGTGAGCTCGTGTTCGCCGGCGGCCCGGTGGTCAACGGGGCCAGGGACGCGCGCCTGATCGTCATCAGGCCGGACGGATCCGGCTCCTCCGGCTCGGGCTCGAGCTCGTCCGGCTCGAGCTCGTCCGGCTCGAGCTCGTCCGGCTCGGGATCGGGCTCCTCCAGTTCGGTATCTGGCCCGGCAGGTACATCGGTGAGCTGACGGACATGGGATCGCGCGGCGCCCCGGGCTCGGGTGCGCCGCGCGATGCTGAACACTTTTCGCGATGCTGAACACTTTTATGGTGCTTCTATGCTGGACGATGAAACGTGAGATGCCATGGCAGACAGTGACCGTATCCCCAAGGTGCTCGTCGTGGACGACGAGCCGAACATCCGTGAGCTCGTCGAGGTGGCGCTGAAGTTCCACGGCTGCGCGGTGGCCGTGAGCGCCAGCGGCAAGGAAGCGCTGCACCAGGTGGAGACCTACGAGCCGGACCTGATGATCCTCGACGTCATGCTGCCCGACATGGACGGTTTCGAGGTCTGCCGCACGCTGCGCGCGGAGGGCAACGGCGTCCCGGTCATTTTCCTGACCGCGCGTGATACCACCTCCGACACCATCCGCGGGCTCACCCTCGGCGGCGACGACTACGTCACCAAGCCGTTCTCGGTCGAGGCGCTGGTGGCCCGGGTCAGGGCGGTATTGCGCCGGACCAAACGCGCGCCGGAAGACGGCGGCCAGCCGGACGGCGCCGCCCTGCTGAAGGTCGGCGACCTGGAGCTGGATGAGGAGCACTGGATCGTGCGCCGCGCCGGGAACCAGGTCGAGCTTTCGCCGACCGAGTTCCGGCTGCTCGCCTACCTGATGCGGAACCAGGGCCGGATGCTCACCCGGCAGCAGCTGCTGGAGAACGTGTGGGGCTGGGAGTTCGCCGGCCAGTCGCAGGTCGTGGAAACCTACGTGAGCTACCTGCGACGCAAGCTCGACCCGCTCGGCCCCCCGCTGATCCATACCCAGCGCGGCGTCGGCTACAGCCTGCGCCCGCCGCCTGAGACCGAACGCGCGAGCAGATGAGACGCTCGCGGCGGGAGGGGACCCGACGCGGCAGGCTTTCGCTGCGATCCAGGCTGCTGGCCGGGCTGATCGCCATCACCGCCCTGTTCCTGGTCGTCATGGGCGTCGTCACCGCCGTCGTGCTCGGCCACACCGAGCAGGACCAGTTCAACACGGAACTGCTGCTCACGGCCAAGAGCACGCCGAAGGAGATCCAGAGCGCCGGCAGCGGATACGCCGCGCTTGACGTGGCCAGGGGGGGCCAGGTGACGCCGCTCACGCCGCCGTCAGGCAACCTGGCCGATCTGCAGGAATGGCTCGCCAGCCTGGTCGCGCAGGGAGAGGCATACACCTTCCTCACGGCCAACGAAGGGCAGGTATTCAACATCACGCTGCCCGACGGCGGGCCCGCCGTGGGCGCCACCGTGCGAGTGGTGGACAACCTGCGACCCGCGGCAACCGGTGACATCATCCCGGCCGGCCCCAGCGCCATCGTGCTCGTCCGGCCGCTCAGCGCGGTGGGCAGCCAGGTCCGCGGGGTGATCCTGGCCGAGCTCATAACCGGCTCGATCCTGCTCGCGCTGCTCGCGCTGGGCGGCCGCTGGCTGATCAGCCGCGGCCTCGCGCCGCTGGACCGGATGGCGAGCACCGCCGACATGATCACCAGCCGGGGCGACCTGACCGCCAGGATGCCGGACCCCGGCGACCACGCCGAGGCGGGCCGGCTGGCCGCGGCGATCAACACGATGCTGGACCGGATCCAGCAGGCGTTCAGGGCCCGCTGGGCATCGGAGCAGAAGGTCCGCCAGTTCGCCGCGGACGCCTCGCACGAGCTGCGCACGCCGCTGACCACCATCCGCGGCTACGCCGAGCTGTACCGGCAGGGCGCGCTCGGTCCGGACCGGCTGCCGAACGCCATGCGGCGCATCGAGCAGGAGGCGGACCGGATGTCCAGCCTGGTCGCCGAGCTGCTCGAGCTGGCCAGGCTGGACCGCAACTCCTCCCTCGACCTGACCGAGACCGACCTGACCGAGCTGGTCAAGGACGCGGCCGCCGACGCCAAGGCGGTCGAGCCCGGCCGGCCGGTCAGCGCCACCACGCCACCCCACCTGGTCGTGGTCGCGGACGAGCCGCGGCTCCGGCAGGTGCTGGCGAACCTGCTCGGCAACGTGCGCGAGCACACCGCCTCCGGTACCCCGGTCGCGATCCGGCTCGGCCAGGCCGGCCAGGGCGCGTTGCTCGAGGTGACCGACGCGGGCCAGGGCATGAGCGAGGAGGAGGCGGCCCGCGCGTTCGACCGCTTCTACCGCGGCGGGCATAACGGCAACAACGGCCACGGCAGCGGCCTGGGCCTGTCCATCGTGCAGGCGATCGCGGTCGCGCACGGTGGTCACGCCATGCTCAGATCAGCGCCAGGGGCCGGCACCAGCGTGCAGGTCTGGATCCCGTTCCGGCCCCCGGCTCAGCCCGACTCCGAGGGCCGCCAGCCGGCCCGCGGTCCGGACGCGGCGTACAACTGATCCGCCGCGCCGTCCAGCCTGCGCTGAACCGGGGCTGCTTCCCGGGGATCGCAGCGGAGCGCAGTCCCGGTGACGGTACCTTTGTCCGTTTCCCTTGATCTTGGTTCCGCCGTTCCGACTGACCGTGGTGCGGCGGCCAACTACGGTTAGGCGCATGCAGGACCGTGAGCTGGTCGCGGCCATCGTCGCAGGTGACCCGGATGGGC
>JASHYW010000251.1 GCA_030042885.1 Streptosporangiaceae bacterium
ACCCCGTTCTCCAGGCAGGAGCGGAAGATCGCGGCCACGCCCGAGTAGGGGGTGTCCCGCGGCATCCGGGGGCCGTACACGTTGTGGTAGCGAAGCCCGACCGCCGCCCCGCCGGTCAGCCGCGCCCAGCTGGCCGCCAGGTGCTCCTGCGCGACCTTGCTCGCGGCGTAGGCGTTACGCGGATCGAGCGGCGCGTCCTCGGTCACCGTCGCCGTGGTGAGCGGCTGGCCGCACTGCGGGCAGCGCGGCTCGAAGCGGCCCGCGGCCAGGTCAGCCGGGCGCCGGGGCGCCGGGCGGACCCGGCCGTGCGCCGGGCAGTCGTAGGCCCCCTCGCCGTACACGACCATCGACGAGGCGATCACCAGGCGCGGTATGCCGTGCCGGCCCATGGCCTCCAGCAGGACCGCGGTGCCGGTTACGTTCACGTCCGCGTAGACGGGCAGGTCGGACAGGTCCACGCCCAGCCCGACCATGGCGGCCTGGTGGCACACCGCGTCCATTCCGCCCAGCGCCCTGTTCACCGCCGAAGGGTCGCGCACGTCGCCCACGATCAGCTCGCTCAAGACGTGATCCGGCCGTCCGCTATGGACGGCGGGCGACAGGGAGTCCAGGCCCCGCACGTCATGGCCCGCGGCCCGCAGGGTCTCCGCGATATGAGATCCGATGAACCCGGCCGCGCCGGTCACGAGAACACGCATGGCTCAGCAAAGCACGCGATAACGAACGGCCGGCCTGCCCGCCGATACCGTCACAGCTTCGTAAGGCCCGCTCAGCCATTTTCCGGGCGTGATCCGCCTGCCGCGCCAGTACTGTCGGTCGCCATGGAAATCGACGTGGTCCTGCCCTGCCTCAACGAGGCGGGCGCGCTGCCCTGGGTACTGTCCCGCATGCCGCACGGCTACCGGCCCATCGTCGCGGACAACGGCTCCGCCGACGGCTCCGCGGACATCGCCGCGAGCTACGGGGCCCGGGTCGTGCACGTCCCGCAGCGCGGCTTCGGTGCCGCCTGCCATGCCGGCCTGCTGGAGGCCGGCGGCGAGATCGTCTGCGTGATGGACGCCGATGCCTCCTTCGACCCGCGCGACCTGCCGTCCGTGGCCGGCCCGGTGCTGGCCGGCCAGGCCGATCTCGTGCTGGGACGGCGCTCGATGCAGGGCAGTGGCGCCTGGCCGCTGCACGCCAGGATCGGCAACCGGGTGCTGGCCGCCGAGCTGCGCCGCCGGATCGGCGTTCCGGTGCGTGATCTGGGCCCGATGCGGGCCGCGCGGCGGGAGGCTCTGCTGGCCCTGCCGATGTCGGACCGCCGGTTCGGCTACCCGCTGGAGATGGTGGTCCGCGCGGCCCAGGCCGGCTGGCGGATCGCCGAGACCGACGTGCCCTACTACCCGCGGACCGGCAAGTCCAAGGTCACCGGCACGCTCGGCGGCACGGTCAGGACCGTGCGGGACATGCGCCGCGTGCTCGCCACCGCCGTCTCACCCGCGTCGCCATGAACGGCCCGGAGGGGGGCCGCGGTCCGATCCCGGGTGACCCGCTGGCGGCCCAGGTCATGGTGATCGCGAAAGAACCCGTTCCGGGCCGGGTCAAGACCCGCCTCACGCCGCCGTACACGCCGCCGCAGGCGGCCGAACTCGCCGAGGCGGCGCTGGCCGATACCCTGGCGGCGGTCGGGTCCGCGAGCGTGGCCCGCCGGGTCCTCGCCCTGGATGGCGCGCCCGGCCGGTGGCTGCCGGCCGGATTCGACGTCATCGGCCAGCGCGGCGGCGGCCTGGACGAGCGGATCGCCTGGGCCCTGGCTGACGTCCGCGCGGCCTGGCCTGCTCCCGTGGTCCTGATCGGGATGGACACCCCTCAGGTGACACCGGACCTGCTGGCCGCGGCCGCCGGGCCGCTGGTATCCGGCGCGGCGGATGCGACCTTGGGAATGGCCGAAGACGGCGGCTTCTGGCTGCTCGGCCTGCGCGAGATCGATCCCGCCGTGGTGCTCGGCGTTCCGATGTCACGCCCGGACACCGGATCACTGCAGCTCGGCCGGCTCGAAGCGGCCGGGCTGCGGGTCGCTCTGCTGCCCGAGCTCGCCGACGTCGACACGGCCGACGAGGCCGAGCGCATCGCGGCCGCGATGCCGGGTTCCCGCTTCGCGGCCTGCGTGCGGGCGCTTTCAGGCCCGGCCGTCCGGCCGCTCGCCGCCGCCCGCTGACCGCATTTCCGCCGGCCGGGCCGCACGGTGGTAGCTGAGAGTGGTTAAATGGCCCTGGTTGTCACGAAGTTCGCGTACGTGTCGGCGCCTGCGAAGTTCTGACCGCGGGCGTCCTGGATTCCCCAGCGCCCGCCCGTTGCCGGGCAGCCCGCTTGGGCAGTGGTCGCAGCAACCCGGGACTCACGACCGTGCGTTCCCGAAATCGTCTCAGTAGGAGAAGTACATGCCTCAGGGCACCGTGAAGTGGTTCAACTCGGACAAGGGCTATGGCTTCATCGCCCCCGACGACGGCTCGGCCGACGTCTTCGTCCACCACTCCACCATCAAGGTCGACGGATTCCGCACCCTGCAGGAGAACCAGCGGGTCGAGTACACCGCTGGGCGCGGCCCCAAGGGGGTGCAGGCGGAGGAAGTTCACCCGCTGTAGCACGTCACGGCACCGGCGCTGCGGGGCGGTCCTCGGGACCTGCCCCGCAGCGCGCCCCTCAGGCGACCGGGCCGGTGACCGTGACCAGGCTGCCGTAGGTGAGGTACGGGTAGGCCCTGGCGGCGGCGTCCCAGGGCAGCTCCACGCAGCCCAGGCTCTGGTACCACCCGTAGCCGCCCCGCGGGAAGTAGTGCACGGCGTCGCCGCCGTTGAAGTAGGAGACGTACCAGACGGGGTCGTCGTACTTGCTGCCGTCCGGGTTCGTCCCCTTCATGTACGTGAAGTAGAACCGCAGGTAGACGGGGAACGTGCCGTCCACGGTCGGGGACGCCGGGATGCCGGTGTTCACCGGGCTCGTCAGCACCACCCGGCCGTTGTGCCAGATGGTGATGCTCTCGGGGCT
>JASHYW010000252.1 GCA_030042885.1 Streptosporangiaceae bacterium
CAATGCCGGGGAGTTAAGGGTTTGTGGGCCTGTGTCAAGCGGTTCGGCTGTTCCGGGTGTTTGCTTGTTTCCCGGGTGGCCCGCGGCTTACGCCCCGGGCGGAGATCCTGCCCGGAGCGCTCCGGCGCGCGCGGCGGCGAGCGCGGCCCTTGCGGCATTGTCGGCGACAGTCCGGTCGACAGGCTCGGCGGTGACAAGGAGCCGCAGGTAGATCGGCGCGACGAGGGTCCTGACGAGCTCAGCCGGGTCGGTGCCGGCCGGCAGTTCGCCGCGGGCGACGGCACCGGAGACGACGGGCTCTGCTCGCCGGAAGCGGTCGGTGAAGAAGCGGCGCTTCGCGTCCGCGATCTCCGGGATCCGGCCGGCGTCGGACAGCGTCGCGGCGGCGACGGCCTTCCCGGCCGGGCTGTTGAGGAACCTGACGAACGACCGCGCCAGCTCGCGGAGGTCCGCGTCGATGTCGCCGGTGTCGGGGAAGGGCACCCTGGCCGCGGCCAGGTCGATCACCGCGTCGGCCACTAGGGTTTCGCGGTCCTTCCAGCGCCGGTAGATCGTTGTCTTGTGCACACCGCAGCGCCGGGCGACGTTGTCGATGGTCAGCTCGGCGTAGCCGTTGTCGGTCAGCTCGCCGAGCGTTGCCGCGAGGACCGCGGCGCGGACCTTCAGGCCGCGCCCGGGCGGGCGGGGCCGCTCCGCGTCAACCGGGTCGCCCCTCATTGCAACTCCCTGTTGCGTTACAGCCGGATCGATGGCACGATCGTATCGCAACTCAGAGTTGCGATAAGGGCATGGTCGACGGCCGCGCCCGTGACATCGGGAGACCGCCATGGAACCAGCAACGTTCAAGAAGCTGTCACGAGGGCTGGTTATAGCGCTCGCCGTGGCCGTTGCCCTGGTCAGCTATGACATCAAGATCCCCGGGGGACGGTCATCCGCCAGCAACTGGAAGTTCGTGGCCACTCACCCGGCCGTCCTCCTCCACGTCATCGTGGCCACGGCGATTCTCGTCATGGCCGTCATCGTGCTGATCATGTCCATCCGGGGCCGCACCCGGTGGTGGATCATCCTGTCGGCCACCGGGCTGGCCTTCGTGCTGCTTGCCTTCGCGTCGGGTGACGATTATGTCGCCACGTTGCACCGCAGCGCCGATGATTACATGGGCATCGGCTGGTTCGGCGCCATCGTCACCTACGGAACAGGCTGGTACCTGGCCCGCAAGACCGCTCAGCGCGGCAAAGCGCCCGTATCACCGCCCAGGATTGCATAGGAGTGGTGCGTGGCGAAGGGAAGCTGCCCGCCCGGTTTATCTCGCAATGCCGGGGCAGTTAGGGTCCGGCGGCGGCTGTCACGCATTCCGGGGGGCGTGTCGTAGCCGGCTGGTGCTCGCGGCGGATCGTGGTGTCGATCGCGGTGATCCGCTGGCAGGTGCGTGGTTTGCCGGGCTGGTGCTTGCTCCGCCGGCTGAGCGGGGATTTGACCCGGCGGGCGCAAACGCGCGGCCGGCGCGGCCCGTGCAGGCTGGCCAGGACGGCGCGGCCGATGTCGCCGGTCAGGTCGCCGGGCGGGCCAGTGATGTTGCCGGCGGTGGTGACCAGGTTCTGGGCGGTCTCGACGGCGAGCTGGTAGCTGGCCCGGTCCGGGTCGGTGCCGGGAACGGCAAGGACGGCGTCGGTGATGGCGATCCGCAGCGCCTGGTACAACGCCAGCAGGCCCCACATCTCCTGTTCCAGTCCGGCCGGGTCGCCCGAGCGCAGTACCCGCCCTTGGAGCAGGGTGTGCCGGAGCGCGAGGTAGCTGATCTCGTGTTCCCAGCGCTCGTGATACAGCCTGCTCAGCGCTTCTGCCGGGTAGGCGCGGTGGTCGAGCAGGGTCGTGGCTAGCCGGTACGTGCCACCGTAGCGGGTGCCGTCGTGGCAGATGACCGTGACGGATGCTTCGATAATCCGGACCTTCACCCCTGCGATCACGGAGGTGAAGGACCCGCCGGGAAGGCGGCGCAGCACACGCGGGCGGCGGGTAGATGTCAGCCGGACCAGGAACTGCGCCTTGGCGGCGGCGACCTCGGCGAGGAACTCCCCGGCATCGAAGCCGCGGTCCATCAGCACCAGCATGGTGGCATCTAGCAGGTGCAGCAGCCTGCGCGCCCAGTCCAGCTCACCGATGCCGGTGGTGCCGAACACCGCGCCGATCAGCGCCCGGGTCCCGGTCTCGCACAAGGTCATCAGCTGGATGACCGGGTAGCCGGTCTCACCCAGGGCGGCCTTCATCTTGCCCAGCCAGGCACGGTTCCGGCCCGTGCCCGGGACTTTGACGGACCTGCACCCGTCGAAGGCGACGGTCCGGTACCGGCCGAACATCACCCCGGGCGTGCGCGGCTGGCCCAGCGGCCCGGCCAGCAGCCCGAACAACGCCTTCACCGGCGCGGTCCCGACACGCCGGCGCAGGTCCCGCAGCGCCTTCGGCGACGGCGCGGCCAGGCCCAGCCCGTCCAGCGCCGCGGTCAGCCTCGCCCAGACCCCCCGATAGCCGGGCCGCGGGAACAGCCCCATCGCCAGCAGGAAGCAGACCCCGACCCGCGAGGGCAGCAGCCGCAGCCGCCGCTCCCGCGCGCCAGTTTCCTCGAGCACCGCATCGACCAGCTCGAACGGGACGATCCGGGTCAGCTCGCCCAGATGCCCGGACGCGAACACGCCCGCCGCCACCGTGATCGTCTTCGTGATCGTCGTGACAGCGGCGCTGATGGCACACTGAACACGCAACGGAGGTCCCATACAGACGGTTGATCTTGGCCGGTCCCCGTCCTACCGGACCTCCGTTGCCATGTCAGCCAGTTACGCGGACCCGCAAAACAAGGAAAACACCCGGAACAGCCGAACCGCTTGACACAGGCCCACAAACCCTTAACTCCCCGGCATTGCGGCTAGACCAGGCAAACATGCGAACCGCGCCGGGCGGGAACTGCCTGCATGCTGCTCTTCTCCGTCCTGCTCGCAGGCGCCCAAGCCTGGCGAGCAGCCGCTGGCCAATTGCCTGCGCAGCCAGATCGTCTTGCGACGCGACCGCCAGGGAGCGCCCATTGCCGCAGCGGCCGCGAGCGGGAGGACGGGCAGCCGGGCAGGACGCAGCGCACCGCACCGCACCGTTTCGTGACCGGGTGAGCCTGGCTGATCTGTGGCGTCCTGTCGGTGGCCCGGCGCGCGGCGGCCGGGGCCTTCCCAAGGTCGGAGGCCGACGCCGGCGCCGGGGGCGGCGCGCGCTGCCTTCCCGGACCACGTCATAGCGCCGACGAGCAGCCGGCCGTCGATGATGTACGGCTCGACCGGGCCAGCCCGGCTCGGTCAAGGGAATCCAGCTCGTCGTGGAGGACCTCGACGCCGTCCGCAGCGAACTCGCCGGACGGGGGTGGGCATCAGCGAGGTACAGCAGCTGGGACCTGAAGGCACGCCCGGCTCACGGTACTGCTTCTTCGATGACCCCGACGGCAACACGTGGGCAATCCAGGAGTACAAGCTCACGTAAGCAGAGCCAACCGGATCAGCCCGC
>JASHYW010000007.1 GCA_030042885.1 Streptosporangiaceae bacterium
GACAGCCGCCACCTGGTCACCTTGGTGATCAACGCGAACACCACGGCGAGGATGAGCGTCAGCTGCGCGAACAGCACGTGCGCGAGGACGGCGAGCACCAGGAAAGCAGCCAGGATCTCGCCACGGCGGGGAAGTCCTCTCGGAACGAGGTACCGGGCATGGCGTGGCATCCGTTCCGCCCCTGTCGCGACCCTGGCCAGCATCTCGATCCAGGGTCGCAGGTGCGACAGGCTGTGTCCAGGCAGACACGCTTTCAGGACTCTTACGGCTTAAAAAGGTGCGCTGACCGAGGCCTTCGTAGTATCGATCTCCACCCTGAACAGCTCCGGTTTCAGCATGACCACGGTGAGGCCCGACGCGGGCCCGCCCGCGGAGCCGGCGAACCTGACCGTCACGGTGATCACCGGCTGGCCGGGAGTCAGCCGCAGGCTCCGGGCCACCGCCGGCTGCGGCGGGCTCATCTCCACGCTCACCGCGGCGGCCGGCATGTCGGTCACCACCGAGCCGAACGAGGAGGGTTCGGTATCCGCCCGCGGATCCTCCTCCGCGTCCTGGCCGGCCGACGCGTCGTGCAGGTATGCGGTGGACACGGCCGCGGGATCGCCGTCCGCCGACCACAGGCAGCGCACGACGCGGATCTGCGTCCCGGTCGGCAGGCCGAGCGCCCAGGCCACGTCCTGCGGCGCCGCACGGTGCGACACGTGCCGGTTCTGGCAGACGATGGTGCTGCCCATCGGGTCGAGGCGGGTGCCGAGACCGCCCGCGCCCTCCACCGGGATCCAGTAGTCGGCCGGGCTGGCCCGGTAGAGCTGCCCGTCGGGCAGCCGCCGGACCAGCGAGCGGCGGGCGAGGTCCGCGAGGGCCGCGTCGATCTCGATGAGGCTGACGTTATAACGCCTGGCCAGCGCGCTCCGCCGGGGCAGCCGCCACCCCGGCTCGCGGTGGACGAGCGCCGCCGCCATCCGGTCGGCGAGCACACCCGTCGCCCGGACCGGTGCTGGTTGCGGGGGGATCGGATGGTCATGTCCCGCGGCGGCAGCGGTCATCCCGTGTATCGCCGCGATCGGGCTTCGATCAGCCAACCGGGCTGGATGAGCAGGAGCACGAAGACCAGCAAGATCAGCTCCGCTTCCTAAGGCCGTCACTGACTGGTAACGCCCATTGATATTTCCTCCAGGTGAACGGAGCGGAACGAAAGAGGAAGGAACAGACGGCTAATCTCTGTCATGTAGGTGAACTGCAGCTCTCCTTGGTAGGGAATACCGCGCAGGGCGCGGCCGCCATTCCCGGACGGCGGCCGCGCCCTGGCGTAACGTACTGCGTTCAGATCATGACGTCGACCTTCGTGACCTGGCCGTAATCTGCCTGTACCTGACGCTCGGCCCGCACGCCGCCCGGCGCGAGCACGCGCAGCGTCCAGGACCCGGGAGCGGCGAAGAACCTGAAGCCGCCGTCATCCCCCAGCGGGACTTCGGCCACGAACTCGTCGCCGGTACCGAGCAGCCTCGCGTACCCGGTCGCCACCGCGACGCCATCGCGGGTGACCCGGCCTTCCACGATGGCCTGGCTGCCCGCCGTGGCGGGCGCGCTGACGCCGCCCGCGGGCGCGCCGCAGCCGTTGGTGCTCACGGTGCCTCCTCCGGATATTCGCGCCATGCGGAGAGCCCGTACCGGGCCACCGGCCGCTCGCACGGGCCCAGAAGGCCCGTCTTCGCTAGCCGGTACCGGATGGCCCTCACCGGGCCTCGCCGAGCTCGATGGGCACCCCGACCAGCGACCCGTACTCGGTCCACGAACCGTCATAGTTCTTGACGTTCGGCAGGTCGAGCAGTTCGTGCAGCACGAACCAGGTGTGCGCGGAGCGCTCGCCGATGCGGCAGTAGGCGATGGTGTCCCGGCCGAAGTCCAGGGCTGCCTCATCCTCGTGGAGATGGCGCAGCTCCTCGTCGGACCGGAACGTGCCGTCCTCGTTCGCCGCCTTGGACCACGGCACGTTGCGCGCGGTGGGAATGTGCCCGGCCCGCTGGGCCTGCTCCTGCGGCAGGTGCGCCGGGGCGAGCAGCCGGCCGGCGAACTCGTCCGGGGAGCGGACATCGACCAGGTTGCGCTTGCCGATGGCGTCGATCACCTCGTCGCGCAGGGCGCGCAGTGAGAGGTCCTGGTCGCGGCGGGCGTGGTAGCTGGTCCGCGGGCGCTGGGGTACCTCGGTGCTCAGCTCGCGCGAGTCGAGTTCCCACTTCTTGCGGCCGCCGTCGAGCAACAGCACCTTGTCGTGCCCGTACAGCTTGAAGTACCAGTAGGCGTAGGCCGCGAACCAGTTGTTGTTGCCGCCGTAGAGCAGGACGGTGTCATCGTTGGAGATGCCCCGCTCAGACAGCAGCGCCTCGAAGCCGGTCTTGTCCACGAAGTCGCGGCGGACCGGATCCTGCAGGTCCTTCTTCCAGTCGAGCTTGACCGCGGTCGGGATGTGGCCCTTGTCGTAGGCGCTGGTGTCTTCGTCTACCTCCACGATGACGACATGAGGGTCACCGATATGGGCCTTCGCCCAGTCGGCGTCCACGAGGACGTCGGAACGGCTCATGGTGGGTTTTCCTCCTTCTCTGGCCGGTCCCTAGGCGGACGGCCAGACCTTTAGATTCCGCTTGATGAACAGATACGCCTGGCAGCCCAGGCAGATATCGAAGGCCGCGTTGAGGAACGCCGCGACCAGCGCGAGCGCGGTGAACGCGA
>JASHYW010000253.1 GCA_030042885.1 Streptosporangiaceae bacterium
GTGCTGGCCCGCGGCACCCCGATGACCCCGGTGATGGCCGAGCTGCTCGGCCGGGAGAACGGCCTCATGCACGGCAAGGGGGGCTCCATGCACCTGCTGGACGTCTCCCGCGGCATCCTGGGCGGCTACGCGATCGTCGGCGCGCAGCTCGTGGTGGCCAACGGTGCCGCCTGGTCCGCCAAGTACCGGGGCACCGGGCAGGTCACGGTCTGCTATCTCGGCGACGGCGCCACGAACATCGGTGCCTTCCACGAGGCGCTGAACCTGGCCGCGGTGTGGGAGCTCCCGGTCGTCTTCATCTGCGAGAACAACCAGTACATGGAGTACACGCCGATCGGGTCGGTGACCGCGGTGCCCAGGCCGGCGGCCGACCGCGCCGCCTCCTACGGGCTGGAGCCCATCGTGGTGGACGGCAACGACGTGGAGGCGGTCTACTACACGGCGTACGCTGCGATCAGCCAGGCCAGGGCGGGCGAAGGCCCGTCCCTCATCGAGGCAGTCACCTACCGGCACGGCGGTCACTCCCGGGCCGATCCCGGCAAGTACCGGCCCGCCACCGAGGTGCAGGAGTGGCTGGCCAGGGATCCGCTGACCGCTTACCGTTCCGTCCTTCTCGGCCGCGGGATCGACGAGGCGGTCCTCGACGCGATCGACAAGGCGGCGCGGGAGGCAGTGGACCAGGCCACCGAGGAGGCCAAGGCCGGACCCGAGCCGCGTCTCAGCCTGGCTGGCACGAACGTGTGGGCCGACGGCGGCAACGCCTGGAGGAACTGATGGCTCAGGTCGAGGTGGTCATGCCCCGGATGGGGGAGACAGTCGACGAGGGCACCGTCAACGAGTGGTTCAGGCAGGTCGGCGACGCGGTGACCGAAGGGGAGCCGCTGCTCGAGATCGGCACCGACAAGGTGGACACCGAGATACCCGCCCCGGTCTCCGGCATCCTGTCCGAGATCCGCGTCCAGCAAGGCCAGACCGTTCCCGTGGCCACGGTCATCGCCATCATCACATGACCGGCCGCGCTCGGCCTGCCGCTGGTGACATCGTGATTATTTATACCGAACGGAGTCATGGTGGCAGTTATCACGTACCGCGAGGCGGTCGCCCGGGGTATTGCCCAGGAGATGCGCCGGGACCCGAACGTGGTGTTCCTCGGCGAGGACGTGGCCGCGGCCGGCGGGGTGTTCAAGACCACGGTCGGCTTGCTGGAGGAGTTCGGCCCGGAACGGGTCCGTGACACCCCGATCAGCGAGCAGGCCATACTCGGCGCGGCGATGGGAGCCGCGATGACGGGCCTGCGGCCGATCGCCGAGATCATGTTCAGCGACTTCTTTGCGGTCTGCTGGGACCTGATCGCCAACGAGATTGCCAAGAGCAGGTACATGTCCGACGGCCAGCTTGAGCTGCCGCTGGTCATCCGGTGCGCCAACGGCGCCGGGGTGAGGTTCGGGGCCCAGCACTCGCAGTCGGTGGAGAACTGGGCCATGGCGGTGCCGGGCCTGAAGGTCGTCGCTCCGTCCAGCCCGCGCGACGTCGTGGGGCTGCTCGCCGCGGCCGTCCGGGATCCTGATCCGGTTGTCTTCTTCGAGCACAAGGGCCTGTACCCGAGCAAGGGCGACGTGCCGGAGGGCGTCGAGGTCATCGACGAGCTGGGCCGCGCCCAGGTGCTGCGGGAGGGCGGGGACGCCACCATCCTCGCGCTGGCCGCGATGGTGCCGAAGTCGCTGGCGGCGGCCGAGCGGCTATCCGCGGAGCATGGCATCGAGGCCACGGTCGTCGACGTGCGGTCACTGGTGCCGCTGGACACGCGGACGATCCTGGCCGAGGTGGGCAAGACCGGCCGGCTGTTCACTGTGGAGGAGAACCCGCGGCTGTGCGGCTGGGGCGCCGAGATCGTCTCGATCGTGGCCGAGGAGGCATACGCCGCGCTCACCGGGCCGCCGGTCCGCATCACCACCCCTCACATCCCGCTGCCTGCCGCGGATAAGCTCGAAGACTACGTACTGCCCTCGGCGGACAGGATCACCGAGACCGTGCTGTGTTCCCTCGGGGGGAGGGTGTTAGCCCCCGGGGGACGACCCCCCGGGGACCCCCGTCTGGGGGAAACCTTTTCCCCCAGATCCCCAGGGGGGACCCAAGGGCCCCCGGGACCTGCTTAGGAGGAAATGTGAGCGGCAAACTGGCCGAGATAGTCGGCATCGAGGTACCCACGCGGCTGCTGATCGGCGGTGAGTGGACCGGCGGTCGCGGCGGCGGCACGCTGCCGGTGATCGACCCGGCCACCGAGGACGCGCTGACCGAGGTGGCGGACGGCACGGTGGAGGACGCGCTCGACGCGGTCAGCGCGGCCCAGGAAGCGCTGACCGGATGGGCGGCCACCCCGCCGCGGCAGCGCGCGGAATGCCTGCGCCGCACCTTCGAGCTGATGACTGAGAACGCGGATGCACTGGCCAGGCTGATGGTCGCCGAGAACGGCAAGGCCCTGCGCGACGCGAAGGCCGAGGCCGCGTACTCCGCCGAGTTCTTCCGCTGGTACGCCGAAGAGGCCGTGCGGATGGAAGGCGTGCTGATGCAGGCGCCGTCCGGGGCGAACAAGATCCTGGTCATGCGGCAGCCGGTTGGCGTGTCGGTCCTCGTCACCCCGTGGAACTTCCCCGCGGCGATGGCCACCCGCAAGATCGGCCCCGCACTGGCGGCCGGCTGCACGTTGGTGCTCAAGCCGGCCTCGGAGACCCCGCTGACCGCGCTGTACATCGCCGAGCTGCTGGCCGAGGCGGGCGTGCCTGACGGGGTGGTCAACGTCCTGCCGTCGCGCAAGTCCGGCGCGGTCGTATCGGCGATGCTGAACGACCCGCGGGTCCGCAAGCTGTCCTTCACCGGGTCGACCGAGGTGGGCCGGATCCTGCTGCGCGAGGCCGCGGACACGGTGGTCAACTGCTCGATGGAACTGGGCGGCAACGCGCCGTTCATTATCTTCGAGGACGCGGACATCGACTCCGCCGTCGAGGGCGCGCTCATCGCCAAGATGCGCAACGGCGGCGAGGCCTGCACCGCCGCCAACCGTTTCTACGTGCACGAGGCGGTCGCCGACGAGTTCAGCCGGGCGTTCGCGGCCCGGCTCGACCGCATGGTCGTCGGGCCGGGCCTGGACGAGGCCACCGATGTCGGCCCGCTGGTCAACGAGCCGACCCGGACGAAGGTGGCGGAGCTGGTCTCCTCCGCCGCCGCCGACGGCGGCAAGGTGGTCACCGGCGGCCGGGCGCCGGACCGTCGCGGGTACTTCTACCAGCCGACCGTTATCGATCAGGTCCCGGCGGGCGCGGGCATCCTGGGCACCGAGATCTTCGGCCCGGTGGCGCCCGTGGTCAGGTTCACCGCCGAGGCTGACGCCATCAACTGGGCCAACGACACCGAATTCGGGCTCGTCTCCTACGTCTACACTCGTGACCTGAGCCGTGGCCTGCGAGTGTGCGAAGCCCTGGAGGCCGGCATGGTCGGCCTCAACCGCGGCCTGGTCTCTGACCCGGCGGCCCCGTTCGGCGGCGTGAAGCAGTCCGGCATTGGCCGCGAGGGCGCCCACGAGGGACTCCTGGAGTTCACCGAGACCAAGTACATCGCCACGAACTGGTGAGCTCTGCTCTCCCGCTCGCCTCCGGGTCCCGCCCACCTCCCCATCCCTCTTCACTGCGCCGCCTTCCCTCGTCGCTCCTTCGTCGCTCTGCTTGTCCCGCTCGCCTCCGGGGCCCCACCCACCTCCCCATCCCCCTTCACTGCGCCGCCTTCCCTCGTCGCTCCTTCGTCGTTCCTCAGTCCAGGCAGTGCCGCGTCCCTTTGGCTCGCGGGATCCAGTCGGCGTCCGGCGCCCTTTGGCTCGCGGGGGGTCCCTCCAGGCGGCGCGAGGTATTTCTGTCTGGGGCAGGCCGCTCTGGTATTCGGGCCCTGGAGAACGCCGGTGCGAAACTGGTGGCATACCAGGTGGCGGTAAGGTAGGGCGTCGAAGTTGTGGCAGGCCCGCACGGGCTAATTGAAGGGCATGCGATGACGGGACCGTCGGAACTTGACCAGTTTGACCGCCAAGTTGTCATCATCGGCGGCTGCGGCCATGTCGGCCTGCCGCTGGCCATCGCGTTCGCCAGCCGGGGCGCGCGGGTCGGAATCTACGACGTGAGCGAATCCTCGGTCGAGATGGTGAATGCGGGCCTGATGCCGTTCGTGGAGCCGGGCGCGACCGAGGCTCTCCAGCAGGCGGTGGCGGCTGGCCTGCTCGAGGCGTCCACGGATCCCGCCATCGTGAGCTCGGCCGAGCACGTAGTGGTGGTGATCGGCACGCCCGTGGACGAGCACCTCAATCCCGACCAGGCGGCGATCCCGAACGCCCTGGGCGGATGCACCGAGCACCTGCGGAACGGCCAGCTGCTGATCCTGCGCAGCACCGTCTACCCGGGCGTGACGGCGCTGGTGGAGAAGATGGTGGCCGGGTTCGGCGTGCAGATGGAGGTCGCGTTCTGCCCGGAGCGGATCGCCGAGGGCAGGGCGATGACCGAGCTATTCGAGCTGCCGCAGATCGTTTCCGCGCGCTCGGCGGCTGCCCTCGAGCGTGCCTCGGCGCTGTTCGGCATGCTGACCAGCAAGCTCGTTCCGATGTCCCCCGAGGAAGCCGAGCTGGCCAAGCTGTTCACAAACGTGTGGCGGTACGTCAAGTTCGCCACCGCGAACCAGCTCTACATGATGGCGAACGACCGGGGGCTTGACTTCGAGCGGATCCGCCAGGGGCTCACGGCCGATTACCCGCGGGCGGCGGACATGCCCGCCGCGGGCTTCGCGGCCGGCCCGTGCCTGTTCAAGGACACCATGCAGCTCGCGGCGTTCAACCACAACAACTTCGCGCTCGGGCACACCGCGATGGCGATCAACGAAGGGCTGCCGCTGTACGTCGTGCACCGGCTCGAGCAGCGGTATGACCTGGGGTCCATGACCGTCGGCATCCTGGGCATGGCGTTCAAGGGCGGCTCGGACGACATCAGGTCCAGCCTGTCGTACAAGCTCAAGCGGATCCTGGCCTTCAAGGCGGATGCGGTGCTGTGCACCGATCCGTACGTGACCGTCGATCCCGGGCTGCTGCCGCTGGCCGAGGTGCTGTCCCGGTCCGACCTGCTAGTTATCGGCGCACCGCATCCTGAGTACTCCGATCTGGTGACGGACAAGCCGGTCGCCGACATCTGGAACATCCTCAAGCACGGTGTCCGGATATGACTGCAGAGGTGCCACGGGTATCGATCGTCGTGCCCGCCTACAACGAGGGCGACCAGATCGTTCCCGTCCTGGACAGGCTGTTCGAGTCGGTGCAGCTGCACTGTGAAGTCCTTGTTGTCGTGGACGACGCTGCTGACACCACCGTCCGGGTCGTGGCGGAATACGCCCGCAAGGAGCCCCGGATCCGCTGCCTGGTGAACACGTACGGGCGCGGGCCCGCCAACGCGATCAGGTTCGGTATCGACGCCGCGGCCGCTCCGGTGGCGGTGGTGACGATGGCCGACGGATGTGACGATCCGCGGCAGATCGACGACCTGGCCCGCCTGGTGGATCGCGGGGTGGCGGTAGCCGCCGCTTCCCGCTACATGGCCGGCGGCCAGCAGGTCGGCGGCCCGCTGGTCAAGGGGTTCCTTTCCAGGATGGCCGGCCGGTCGCTACGGCTTCTCGCGCACGCCGGCACCCGTGATGCGACCAACTCGTTCAAGGCCTATTCGACGAGTTTCGTGCGCGAGGTCGGCATCGATTCGCGGCACGGGTTCGAGATCGGCATCGAGCTGACCGCCAAGGCCAAGCGCCTGGGCCTGCCGGTCGCCGAGATCCCGACCATCTGGCTGGACCGGCAGGCAGGGGTGTCGAACTTCCGGGTAGCCAAATGGATCCCGGAGTACCTGCGCTGGTACCGGTTCGCCTTCGGCCCGAGGCTGACCGCCGAGCAGATCCAGTCCCGCGGCGAGGCGATCAGGAACAAGCACTGAAGGGCTAGTGATGCAGAAGGTTCTGGTCAGCGGCTCCGCAGGCTTCATCGGCGGATACGTGGTCGAGGAGCTGCTCCGGCGCGGATACGCGGTGGTCGGGCTAGACAACTTCTCCAAGTACGGGAAGGTGAACAAGTCCTACGGTGACAATCCGCGCTACCGGCTCGTCGAGGGCGACGCCAGGGACGCCGGCCTGCTGACCGAGCTGCTGGCCGATTGCGATCACTTCATCGCGGGCGCGGCGATGATCGGCGGGATCTCCTACTTCCACGCCTACCCCTATGACCTGCTGGCCACCAACGAGCGGATCATCGCGGCGTCCTGCGATGCCGCGATCGCCGCGCACCGGGACGGTCGGCTGCGCAAGGTCACCTACCTGTCCTCGTCGATGGTCTTCGAGAACGCCGACGAGTGGCCCTCGTACGAGGGACAGCAGCGGCACATCCCGCCGCCGCTGTCGTCCTACGGGTTCCAGAAGCTGGCCGTGGAATACTTTGCCAGGGCCGCATGGGACCAGTACCGTCTCCCGTACACCCTGGTGCGGCCGTTCAACTGCGTAGGCATCGGGGAGAGCCGCGCCGTGGGCGACCAGGAGATCCTGTCGGGGAACGTCCGCCTCGCGATGAGCCACGTGGTTCCCGACCTGGTTCAGAAGGTGCTCAAGGGCCAGGATCCGCTGCACATCCTCGGCTCGGGTGACCAG
>JASHYW010000254.1 GCA_030042885.1 Streptosporangiaceae bacterium
GGGCGGCAGGCCAGGCTCCTGCCCGGGGTCGTAAGCCTCGCCCGCCTGACCGGCGCGCCGGTTCTCATGGCCTTCATGTACCGCTCGCCCGACTACCGCCACCAGGTGCTGGAAATCTCGCCGCCGGTGCCCATGGAAGGCGACACGGCGGCCGCCTTTGCGCGCTGCGTGGCCGCGATGGACGCCGCCATCAGGACAAGCCCCGCGCACTGGGCCTACTGGGCCAGCACGGATGACCTTGCCAGCCTCGGGCTACTCCCGGCGGCTCCGCCGAACGGGACGGCCGCCATCAGCCCCAGCCCGCCGTCGGCGAGCCCGCGGAGCTCCCCGAGGACCAGCGCTCAGCCCCGGATTAGCGGTGGGACTCCACCAGTTCGAGCACGGCGTGGTAGTCGGCCTTCCCCCGGGGGCCACGCGGTAGCTCGCCGACGGGCAGGATGAGATCGGGAACCATGTAGGGGGGCAGGAACCTGCGGCAATGGCCGATGACCGCATCGTGCTCCAGTTCTCCTCCGCCAGCGACGCGTACGACGGCAGCCAGCACTTCGACGTCGCTCAGGCGGTGTTTGACGACGGCGGCTTCGTCGATCTCGGCTCGCTGCTCGAGCACGTGCTCCACCTCTTCGGGCTGCACGCGATGCCCGCGAACCTTGAGCAGCCGGTCAACCCGGCCGCGGAAGGTGAACCCGCGGGCGGCGTCTCGTGACACCAGATCGCCCGTCGTGTAGTACACGCGGCCGTCGGGCCCGGTGGAGAATACCCGGGATGTCGCATCCGGAAGCTTCCAGTATCCCGACATGAGCGTGTCCGAGGCGACGAGCAGTTCGCCCGCCGCATCATTCGGCATGACGGCGCCATCCTCCGCCACCAGTGATGTGCTGGCGTAAGGGCAAGGCCTTCCGATGGGGATCGGATCTCCGCCATCGACGTCGAGTGCCGTTACGTCGTGGAACGTGCACACGTTGGTTTCCGTCGGGCCATACCAGTTCGCGACTCGACAGGACGGCGGCAGGTTCTTCCACAGGACGCGCAGCGGTCCCACCGGTATCTCCTCACCGGCCAAGATGATCTGGCGCAGGGCGCTGTCCTGGAGGAGGGCAAGCGACTCCGTGCCGCTGGCGCGCAGCAGTGCCGAGGGCACGGAGTACCACACGGTGACACCAGTCTGGACAATGAAGCTGCATAGACTGGCGACGCGGCCGAACGTCGAGGCGGGCACGAGCGCGAGCTGGGCAGAGGCCATGGCCGCCCCGAAGAAGTCGAACACGCTCAGATCGAACGACGGCGACGCATGCTGGGAGAGGACGTCGTTCTCCGCCAGTCCCACTGCATCGGCCGCCCACCGGACGAACGCCAATGCGCTGGCGTGTGTGTGCGCCACGCCCTTCGGCCGGCCAGTGGAGCCGGACGTGTAAAGGATGTACGCGAGCGCCGAGGCCGGTAGCTCAACCGGCGAGCGCCACTGGCCGAGCCGCCGGAGCTGATGCAAGCTGTCGCTCACCGGCTGGCGTTCCGGGGACCTGTCCGGATCGAACCAGCCCCGGCCGAGCCAGTGCAGCGCAGGAGAGTTGTCACTCGGGCCGTCGTGAGCCGGGTGCGCGTCGCCGAGCACCATCGCCCGCACCGTCCGCGGGCTGGAGACCACGGCGACCGCCTCGGCGTCGGCGGCGATGACGTGCGCTCGCGCTGGCGGGGTCAGGTAGTCGATCGGCACGTAGGCGCCGCCCGCCAGCAGCGTGCCGAAGATGGCGACAGGAAGCGCCACGTCCTTGGCCAGAGCGATCACTACCCTGTCGCCCGGCTCGATCCCGTGCTCTACCAGGGCGCGGGCCAGGCGCATGGAGCGGTCGTACAGATCGGCGTACGTAAGCTCGCCGGTCGACGACCAGACGGCAGGCCTATCAGGGTGTGCATCGGCAGCCTGGAGGAGCAGATGCGACAGTGTCGACGTCATTCCGATATCCCGAGCTCGGCAACAATGATTTCCTTTGGATGTCGGACGTGCCCGAGTAGATCGTCCCCGCCAATGGCGTTAGACAGATCACCCGTGCGCGCCGAACCGGTGAGGAGCTCCGTCAGCGGTCACAGTGCTTCCGCAGGTTCCGCGATGGATAGGTTGAACTCTTCGAGTGCGCTCAGGCTCCGCGACAGGCTGGCCTCGTCCTCAGCCACCGGTTCGATCTCACCGGCGGCGAATCTGCGGTAGGCACCTATGTCCAGCAAGCCGTGCCCGCTGATGTTCACCAGAACGACCAGCGGGGCCGCCTCGTGCGGGTGCCGCGACACGACATCGATCATCCCGGCCACCGCGTGGGCGGATTCGGGAGCGGGCAGAATGCCCTCAGTCTCGCAGAAGAGCATGCCGGCCTGGAACGAGGTTTGCTGGTCGATGGCCATCGCCTCCATGGAGCCATCCGCGTACATGGCACTGGCCAGCGGTCCGGCGCTGTGGTGCCGCAGTCCGCCCGCGTACACCGGCGGCGGCACGTAGGTGTTGCCGAGCGAGTAGACCTTGGTTATCGGGGTCGTGCCCAGAGCGTCGCTCAGGTCGTAGAGGTAGCGACCTCGCGTCAGCTTGGGGCACGCGGTGGACTCGACGGCGATGAGCCTAATCGGCCTCCCGCGGTCTTCCGCGGCACCGAGCACGGGCAGCGCGACCCCGCCGAAGTTCGATCCCGCGCCCATGCACGCGATGACGCAGTCGGGAAACTCACCCAGTTGGGCCAGCTGCGAGACGGCCTCCTGACCGATGACGGTCTGGTGGAGCAGCACCGAGTTCTCGCCGCTACCGAT
>JASHYW010000255.1 GCA_030042885.1 Streptosporangiaceae bacterium
GTGGTGGCCGTGGGCGTCTGCGCCCTGCTCGGCCAGCAATGGGCCCGGTGGGTCGGCGTCATCGCCGCGATCATCAGCGGCATCGGCGCCTTCTTGTTCCTGCCGTTCTACCCGCTGTGGTGCATCCTGGTCATCGCCGTCGACGTGATCATCATCTGGGCGCTGATAACCGCCCGCCAGTCGCAGTACACCTGATCCGCCAGCCAGCCCGACGATGCACCTGCGCGCCGGCCGGCGGACCCTGCGCCGGATCGAAACGGACCTGACTGGCTGTGATTCAGAGCTGGCCGGGCTGTTCGCGATGTTCACCCGGCTCACCCGGGACGAGAAGATGCCCGGCACGGAACGGCTGAGGGTCGGCCCGGTCCGCATGCTGGCGGCGCGGCTGCGCGGGGCAGCCGGCCGGCGCCGGCCGGCTACGCGCTCACGCACCTGGCTCGGGCCGACCCTGCCGCTGGCCACCGCACTGGGGCTGTACTGCACGGCCGGTGCCGGCGGAATCCGGCGCTACGTGGCGCACGCTGGCCCGTCATCGGCGGATCACCGTCCGCACGGGAACTGGCGGCACACGGCAGCGAGGGCCGCTTGCGGCCTTGCCTACCAGAAGATGCACCTGACGCCAGCTTCATGTCCGTCGTGAGTGCGATCGGCGCACCGGGCTCCGGCTGCCGCGAGGCATCGGAGCGAACCCCAGAACTTCTCCCGAGGTACCGACCAAAAGGTCGCCCACAGATAGGAGGCAGATCATGGCCAAAGGAGATGCGCCGGTGCTCGAGGCGCTGGCCGATATAAACAGGGTGTCGCTAGAGAGGACCGAACTGGATCCGGCGTCGCTCATTCTCGTCCGCCTGGCGGCACTGGTCGCGGTGGACGCCCCGGCCGCGTCGTACCTGCTTCACCTCGGGCCCGCCGCTGCGGCCGGCGTGACGCTGGACCAGGCCCAGGACGTGCTGGTTGCGGTGGCGCCGATCGTAGGCACGCCCCAGACGCTGGCGGCAGCCGCCAAGATCACCGAGGCGCTCGGCCTGGCGATCAACCTGGCCGAGCAGGACACGGAGCAGGACCAAGACGCCTGATCTCGCAGAGATGGCAGGGAATGACGGCCGGGCGGGCGGCCGGATCGTGGTCGGCGTGGACGGCACCGCGACGTCGGCCGCCGCGGTCCGCTGGGCGATCCGCGAGGCACGGCTGCGGCAGGCCAGCTTGCATCTCGTCTCGGCCGCCGATTCACGCCAGGGCGGCCGCGCGGCATACGCCCCCGCACCCGGCCCGCCGCGGCCGGAGGCGGACAATCCCCTCGGGGCGGCGCTACACGCCGCGGAACAGCAGGCAATCCAGGCGCTGCCTGCGGCGCGCCTGTCATCGGAACTAGCCGACGGACCACCGGCCCGGGTTCTGATCGACCGGTCAGTTCGCGCCGATTTGCTCGTCCTCGGCAGCGCCTATCAAGAAGGCCAGGCCACGATCCAAGCGCCGCCGGTTATGGGGCCTGTGGCGCGAGCGTGCCTGCAGCGGGCCGCATGCCCCGTGGTGTTCGTATCGGCCTCGAGCATGCCCGGCACCATCAGCGGCAGGCGGCCGCCGTCCCATGAATAGATTGGGGAGTCGAAGCATGGCCATGCTTGCGCTCGGTGTGCTAATGGTAATGCTTTCTATGCTCCTGGCTGTTACTATTCACTTTAGGCACTTCTACGAACTGCTCGTTCTCGGGCAGTTCATCGCCATGTATGGATTGCCTAGTACCAGGCTCTGTCGGCGGCTTTATGCGCCACTATACCTAATTCTTGCCGGTGCTGGCGTGATTGCCGACCTGATTATGGGGAGATACATAGGGAGGTTCTGGCACTATAACCATTTCGGCTTGGCTGACTATCTTATCCTCTATGCCTTTACTTACCCGGTGGCGGGGATAGTGATGGTTCAGTCGTTCTGGGTGGTAAGAGCACTATTGCTACTTATAAGAGAAAGGCCGGACTGGAGCCGCGCTCTCAGCGTACCGCAATATATTGCTGTTATCATATATTTGACGGTAGCGCTCCTGGCTGTCTTCGCCGAGGGCCTTATAGCTGGCAGCCAGAATCTGCTGGCTCTTGCCTATGTACTGGCGGTCCTCCTCGCGTTCCTGGTGATAAGCTTTGTCACGACGCTGAACAATCACAGGACGGTAGTCGATGATGCGCGCAGCCAACCTCTTGGGATGCTTGCGGCCGTGTCGGCAGCCACTTACTTCAATGCATTCTTGCATGAAATACCGAACACATTTGCGCATGAGTGGACTTACACTAACTTCCCTCTTCCCGCCCTGAGCATCTTCGGCATCCCGGTAATTGCTCTGCTGGGATGGCCCCTCCTATTGCTGTTCCCCCTCTCGATACATTATTGGCTTAGCCCGGCCTTTCTGAGAGGATCATTACCCGCCAAGACCACGAAAGATCGAGGTTAAGGCAGGGGCAACTCCAACATCCTTATCGTCACGAGGGAAAGGTAACCGCCACATCCCCCCACTCGGGTTGTGTGGAACTCGCGCCTTGCGACCAGCAGCTGCCGCAGAACCACCGTCCAGCCGTCCCGAGGTGCTCATGGGGTTCCATGACTATCCTGCCCACGGTAGCCACGCAGCTGCGCGTCGCCGGCGTTCAACGGGACCTACAGCCGCTACTTGGCCGCGCGTCGCCGCCAGCGCCTCCTGCGCAGGTGCAGATGTCCGGGCTCCACGTGCAGGTAGTAGCGTTCGACCCCGACGATCAGGTCCTTGGCACCCTCTTTCAGGGCGCTCTTGGCCACTGCCAGCGTGATCGCCAACATGATTACGCCCACCTCGAAGCGGCGGTCCCACGCAAGACGTGCTACCGCGTATGCCGCGACCCCGTACCAGACCACTTGACGGGCCGGGTCTGCCTGCCGCGCTGACCCGGTGGGGGGCAGTGCAGCCCTGGCATCCTCCCCCCCTTGGGCCACCGGGTCCGCATGAGTCAGCTGCTCCACCGTTCCGGCCTGCGGCGAGCCCCGATCGGGCCACCGCGTAGCGGTCCTCTCCCGTGCGGCACTCTCAGCTTTCGCAGTCATGGCCACTCCATCCGCACAGAGCCATGGACAGGACGCAGACGGCGGTTGGGTCATCGGCCGTGCCGGGTCCCCGTCTTGCCAACGATCGACCACACCGGTCCACCGCTCGGCCTTTAGCATCCTGCTGGCTCGGCGCAGGCGCATCGGCCAAAGGGGACGAATTATCACTAAACCGGTCACAATGTGGGCGCTCGTGTCAGCGACCTCACAGCAGACGCAGATCGCCTGCCCGCTCAATGGCCTCCGAGCGCGAAGCCAGCGGACGGTAGCGACGATCGGCGGTGAGATAGCGAGTCTGTCTGCCTGCGCTTGCCGGCCCACCGCCGCTCCAGGCCATATAAGGATCCTTCAGCCCGCCGGACCCAGACGGCCGCCGCGACGAGGATCACTTTCCCGCGCGGGGAGCGAGCTGCGGCAGCGTCCGCTCGATCTGGGCGGCCTGGCAGGGCCGGCGTTCGTGCAGCATGCTATAGGTAACGTGTCCTCCCCTGGCGCCGGGGCATGGCGGGCCAGATCGCGCAGCACCGCCCGTGCCACCACGTGGCAAAGCCAGTGGTATCCGATAAATCTGACTCATTGGCGGTGTTGGCCGTGGCAATGAGAAAGTATTCACGTTCCGTCGACAGAGGGGGATAATTCAGCCTGCTGTCAACGGAGTGGCTGGTGGGTCGCCCTCTGGCCCCACACCTTGGGACCTTAGACCCAAGTGCTGCCTCTGTTCCCTGGCGCAGAGTCACAGGGTGGCAGTTATCACTATGCGAGAACATGCCCGCCGCTTGCAGCAGGTAGGCGGGGCGCCACGTGAGCTGGTCGTGTCGAAGCTACGCCGTCCCCCGGTCCGCCCGGGGACTGTGCGGCGTTCGCTGCTGATCGAGCGGCTGGCGCGGGTTGATCCGCGTCCGGTTGTCTGGGTGGTGGCGCCGGCCGGGTACGGGAAGACGACGCTGCTGTCGCAGTGGGCCGAGCGCAGCGGCGAGGCGTTCGCGTGGGTGTCGCTGGACGAACGGGACAACGACCCGAAGGTCCTGCTCAGTTATGTCGCTGAGGCGCTGGACGCGGTTCAGCCGGTCGGCGGGCGGGTATTCCAGGCGCTGGGGTCCCCTGGCAGCTCGGTACCCGATTGGGTAGTGTCCGCGCTGGGGTTTGCCTTCTCGTCGGTGTCCTCGCCGGTGGTCCTGGTCCTGGACGACGTGCACGCGCTGCATCACGCCGAGTGCTGGGCTGCGTTGTCGGTGCTGGCCGACTACGTGCCGGCCGGCTCGCGGCTGGTGCTGGCCGGGCGAGGCAGGCCGTGGCTGCCCATCGCGCGGCAGCGCGCCTCGGGCAGGGTCTTGGAGATCGGCCCCGGGGACCTGGCGCTGTGCCAGGAGGAGGCGTCGTCCCTGCTGCGCAACGCGGGCGTGCCGGTTAGTACGGGCGAGGCGGCCGAGCTGCACCGGCGGACCGAGGGATGGCCGGCCGGGCTGTACCTGGCGGCGCTGCGCCTGAGGGAGGGCGATCCGGCCGCAACCACGGCGAACGCGTTCGGCGGCGATGACCGGCTGGTCAGCCAGTACCTGCAGTCGGAGTTCCTGGCACCGCTCTCCTCGCGTCAGCGGATGTTCCTGACCCGTGCCGCGGTGCTCGAGCGGATGTCCGGGCCGCTGTGCGAGGCGGTGCTGGACCAGCCCGGTTCTGCCGCGACCCTGGCCTATCTGGCGCAGTCGACCCTGCTGGTGCCGCTGGACCAGCAGGGGGAGTGGTACCGCTGCCATCGGCTATTCCGCGAGATGCTGCTGGCTCAGTTGCACCGCCTGGAACCTGACCTGATCCCCGTTCTGCGGCGGCGCGCGGCCGACTGGTGCACGGCGAACGGCCTGCCCGATGAGGCGCTGGAGTACTCGATAGCCGCCGGCGACATTGATAAGGTCGCTGGCCTGGTGGCGGGATGGGGGATCCAGGCGTACCGGCAGGGCCGGGTCGCCACCATCGAGCGGTGGCTGCGGTGGCTGGAGGACCGGGGCGGTACGCAGGCACACCCGGCGGAGGCCGTCATGGCCGGGTTCCTGTCCGCCCTAACAGGACGGGCGGCCGGGGCGGAGCGGTGGGCCGAGGTGGTCGATCACCGGCAGTACGGGCAGGCATCCAGGCCGGAGGATCCTGCCGCTGAATCCTGGGCCGCCCTGCTGCGCGCCTTGCTGTGCCAGCACGGAGTCAAGCAGATGCGCGCCGACGCCGACGAGGCCGCGCGCGGGTTCGCAGCGACGGGCGTGCCGGAGCCGGCCGCCGCGCTCATGCAAGGCGTCTCACGGGTCCTTTCCGGTGACCCCGACCGCGGTGATACGTTCCTTGCCGCTGCGGCCAGCGTCGCGGAGGTAACCGGCGCGCCCGATATCGCCGCGGTGGCGCTGTGCGAGCGGGCCCTGGTGGCGGTGGCCCGCGGCCAATGGGCCTGGGCCGAGGCCCTGGCCGGGCGGGCACGCACCGTCGTGGGGCGGGCCGGGATCGACGAGTACTACGCGACCCCGCTGGTCTGCGCGGTGCATGCCCGCACCGCCCTGCACCGGGGCGACATCGCAGCCTCGCGCCGGGAGCTGGTCAATGCCCAGCGTCTGCGGTCCTTGCTGACCTGCGCGCTGCCCCACTTCGCCGTCCAGGCCCGGATCGAGCTCGCCGAAATTCACCTGGCGCTCGGCGATCCGGCCGGCGCCCGCACGCTCATGCGGGAAATCGATGAGCTGCTCGGGTGCCGTCCCGACCTGGGGAACCTGACCAGCGAAGCCGGAGCCTTCCGGGCCCGGCTGTCGCAGGAGCACGATCCTGGCGTTCCCGGGGCCTCAGCGCTGTCCGCTGCCGAGCTCCGCCTGCTGCCGATGCTCGCCAGCCACCTGTCCTTCCCCGAGATCGCCGCGGAACTGTTCCTGTCCCGCCACACCGTCAAATCCGAGGCGGTCTCGATCTACCGGAAGCTGGGGGTCTCCTCGCGGACCCAGGCGGTCATGCGATGCCGCGAGCTAGGGCTGCTGCCGGGGTAAGGGCCGGTCTTTCATCCCATCGAGCCGATGGAACCCGCCGCGCGAGGTGGAATGTTACTTTGCGGCGAGCGGAGGTGCATGAGCCAGAAGGTGAGATTCCAGGAGACCCTGCGCAGGCTGGCAATTATCGACGAAGACCTCGTCGAACACGGCGCCGGGCTCGGGCTCAGCCTGGCCGGGGAATCGGCCCTGGACGACAAGACCGCGGCGCTGCTGCGGCTGGGAGCATCAGTAGCGCTCGGAGCGGCCGCGGTCTGCCTGGAATGGAGCACCGGACGGGCGCTCGCCGCAGGCGCGACCGAAGACGAGATCGCCGACGCGCTGCTGGCGATCGCACCGGTGACCGGCCTGGCTCGGGTCGTCTGCGCCGCACCTGAGGTAGCCACCGCGCTCGGCTATGACATCGCGGCCGCGCTGGAAGAACCAGACCGCCGTTAACCGCACACAGCCGGTAAGGGCGCAGTTGGTACTCAACTCGTGATCGTAGGGCCGGCGATAACGAACCGGGGACAGCAGAACCAGTCAAGGACGCCGTCGTCGCCACCAGCGTCGCCGTCTGCAGGTCACTGATCGGCCCGTGATCACTGATGTCCGGGTAACCGTCCACTATCTGCTCCTCACAGCGAGGCAGTCCGCGGCGCCTGCCAGCTCGGGCTCCCGTGATCTATCTACCCGCATGTCCTTACGCGGCGTAGTCGGACTGGTCCGCTGGTGCGCTTGACCTGATCGCGGGCTCTGGTAGTAGATTCTGATGACCAGCCTGGTGGGACATCGCAACATGGACGAAGAATTTCCGCGCCGGCGGGCCGGGCAATGGCGTCGCGCACGGCGGCGTGCGTTCGAGCTGGACGCGTCCAAGCTGCGCCGCCCGCTGGCCGGGCCCGGCGGCGTGCGCCGGGTGGCGTTGCTTGACCGGCTGCGGCAGGGCGGGTCGTTCCCGGTGGTGTCGGTGGTGGCGCCGGCCGGGTACGGGAAGACGACGCTGCTGTCGCAGTGGGCCGAGGGCAACGGCCAGGCTTTCGCGTGGGTGTCGCTGGATGAGCGGGACAACGACCCGAAAGTGCTGCTCACCTATGTCGCCGAGGCGCTGGACGCGGTCGAGCCGGTCGGTCGGCAGGTCTTCGACGCGCTAGCCTCCCCGTCCAGCTCGGTGCCCGGTTCTGTGGTTCCGCGGCTGGGGGCGGCGCTGGCGTCGATGTCCTCGCCGGTGGCGCTGGTCCTGGACGACGTACACGTGCTGCACGACGCCGCGTGCCGGGCCGCGATGCCGGTGCTGGCCGACCATGTGCCGGTCGGCTCGCAGCTGGTACTGGCCGGGCGGGACGATCCGCCGCTGCCGGTGCCGCGGCTGCGCGCCGCGGGCAAGATGCTGGAGATCGGCCCCCTCGACCTGGCGCTCACGCTGGCGGAAGCGGGATTGCTGTTGCGTGACGCGGGAATCACGCTGGACCCGGAGGAGGTGGCGGAGTTGCACGGACGGGCCGAGGGATGGCCGGCCGGGCTGTACCTGGCGGCGCTGTCGCTGCGGAACGGGGGGTCGCTGAAGGAGGCGGTGGCTTCTTTCACTGGCGAGCACCAGCTGGTGAGCCGGTACATGGAGACGGAGTTCCTGGCGCGGATCTCGGCGCGGCAGCGGGTGTTCCTGACCCGGACCGCGGTGCTGGAGCGGATGTCCGGGCCGCTGTGCGAGGCGGTCCTGGATCAGCCCGGGGCGGCCGCGACCCTGACGGCTCTGGCGCGGTCGAACCTGCTGCTGGTGCCGCTGGACTGGCAGGGGGAGTGGTACCGCTACCACCAGCTGTTCCGTGACATGCTGCTGGCCGAGCTGCGCCGGGCAGAGCCAGACCTGATCCCGGTGCTGCGGCGGCGCGCGGTCGGCTGGTGCGTGGCGCACGGCCTGCCGGAGGAGGCGCTGGAGTACGCCATGGCGGCTGGCGACGTCGATACGGCCGCAGGCCTGGCGACGGACCTGGTGCCGCAGGCCCGCCGGCAGGGCCGGGTCGGCACCGTCGACCGGTGGCTCGGGTGGCTGGACGAGCGGGACGCGATCGAGCAGCAGCCGATGCTCACGGCCTTGGCCGGCATCATGTCTGCGCTGGCGGGGCGGGCGGCTGAGGCGGAGCGGTGGGCCGATACGGCCGATCGCTGGCAGGACGGGCAGGCATCCAGGCCGGAGGATCCTGCCGCCGGGGCGTGGGCGGCCGTGCTGAGGGCCCTGCTGTGCCGGGGCGGTGTCGAGCAGATGAACGCCGACGCCAACGATGCGATGACTAAGTTCATGGCGGCGGGCATCGCGGCGCCGCCGCTGGCCATACTCCTGCAAGGGATGGCTCGGATCTTTGACGGCGACCTCGATGGCGGCGATACGGTCCTGGCCGATGCGGTCGGCGCCGCGGAGGACGTCGGCTCGATTCCGGCTGGGACCGCCGCGTTGTGTGAACGGTCGCTGGTGGCGATGGCCCGCGGCGAATGGGACCGGGCCGGAGCCCTGGCCGAACGGGCAGGCAACGTGTCGTCCCAGTCCCCGCTCGAGGACACCCTGCTGACGCCCCTGCTCCACGCGATCCAGGCTCGCACCGCCCTGCACCGAGGCGACGTCCCGGCGGCACGGCAGGAGCTGACCGGCGCCCAGCGGGCGCGGCATCAGCTGACCTACGCGCTGCCCTACCTGGCCGTCCAGGCCCGGATCGAGCTGGCCCACGCGTACATCATGCTGACCGACGTGGCCGGAGCCAGGACGCTCATGCGCGAGATCGATGAGGTGCTGCGGCGGCGGCCCGGCCTGGGAACCCTGGCCGGGCAGGCCGCGCAGCTCCGGGCCCAGCTATCCAGGCTGCGCGGCCCGGGTGCCCCCGGCGCCTCGGCGCTGACCGCCGCCGAGCTGCGGCTGCTGCCGATGCTGGCCACCTACCTGTCGCTGCGGGAGATCGCCGAGCAGTTGTCCTTGTCCCGCGCCACCGTCAAGGCGCAGGTGGCCTCGATCTACCGCAAGCTCGGGGCCTCCACCCGGAGCCAGGCTGTCACCCGGGCCCGCGACCTCGGCCTGCTTGACCCGGGGCCGGCGGCGCAGTTACCTGCGTGCCCGGCGCGGTCAGTGACCGTCCCGTTCCTCCAGCGCGGCCCACAGGTCATAGCCGAGCGCGGCCGCCAGGCCGGGCGCGGCCGAGACGACCCGGCCCAGCCCGGCCACCGCGATCACCGCCAGCAGCACGTCGGCGATCTCCTCTTCCGCCGCGGCGACCGCAGTGCCTCTTCTTACCATGAAGCTTATTCGAAACTGAGTTTAAAGAAGTACAGCCCTACGGCGGCTCGGTAGGACGTCATGTACGTGCGGAGTGGCCGCCGGTAATCGGTATGAAGAATACGCCAGGATTTGAGATGCGCGATCGCGCGCTCGACCGGGGCGCGCAGCCTGTTTACCTGGGTATTGAATTCTTTCTGCCAGTCAAGCAATT
>JASHYW010000256.1 GCA_030042885.1 Streptosporangiaceae bacterium
GACGCCGATGCGCTGCTGGTGGCCAAGCGTGGGGTGGACGGGGTTTATGACAGCGACCCTCGTCTCAACCCGGACGCCGTGCGCTACACGCGGCTGACCTACGACGAGGCCCTGGCCGCCGGGGTGCGGATCATGGGTACCAGCGCCTTCGTGCTGGCCAACGAGCAGTCCCTGACGATGCACGTCTTCGACGTCGCGGCCGCGGGTGTCATGCGCAGGATCTGTCAGGGCGCCGAGCTGGGCACCCGGATCAGCGTCAAGCCCAGCTGACCGTCGACGACCAGCCCGGCCCGATGAAGCGGCCCTAGAATCGCCCGCGTGGAGCAGTATGTGGTCCGGGGCGGCAGGGGCGTCGCTCAGCAGTCTTCAGCAGTTCACCACGGATCCGCGGACGCTCATCTCCGGCCCGCGCGTCTTCCAGCTCCGGTCGAGACGATAAACCGCTAGGTTGGCAGCCCCGGCAAGGAGGGTCACCGTGAAGGCGCTCGTATTCAGGCACAACCTGGCCCGCGAGGCGGCCTCGACGATCGGCGGGCGCGTCGACCGGCGTGCCTTCGTCTCCCGCTTCGCGCCTGTCCGGATCGAGGACATCGACGAGTTGCCGCTTCCGGCCGAGGACTGGGTGCGGGTGGAGACGACCTTCTCGGGCCTGTGCGGTTCTGATGTGAAGCAGATCCTGTTGAACGGCTCCCGCGACAACCCGCTCACGGCGCTCGTGTCCTTTCCGCATGTGCTCGGCCACGAGGTGGTCGGGCGGCGCGCGGATACAGGCGAGCGCGTCGTGCTCAATCCGTGGCTGTCCTGCGGTCCCCGCGGTATCGACCCGCCATGCCAGGCCTGCCGGGTCGGCCGCTACCCCTGGTGCCGCAATTTCCGCTCGGGCGACCTGCCCGTCTCGATCCACCTCGGGAATTGCGCGGCGGCCGTCGGGGCGCACGCCGAGCGCTTCGCCGCGCATGCCTCGCAATTGTTTACCATTCCCGATCACGTATCGGACGAGGCGGCCGTGCTGGCCGACCCGGTCAGCGTCTCGCTGCGCTCGATCCTGCTCGCACCGCCCCCGGCCGGCCAGCCCGTCCTGGTCTACGGCTCAGGCACGCTCGCGTACGCAGTGGTCGCACTGCTGCGCCATCTCTATCCTGCCACCGAGGTGTGGGCGGCGACGCGACCCGGCGCCAGGGCCGCTCTGGCGACCCGCCTTGGCGCGCACGCCGTGCTGTCCTCATCGCCCGACGAACTCGTCGCGCAGGTCGCGCGCCGGGTCAGCGCGACGCCGCTCGAGCCGTGGAGCAGACACCAGTGGCTGCAGGACGGCCCGGCCGTCGTCTATGACACGATCGGTTCGACCGAAACCGTCGAGACTTCGCTCCGGCTGCTCACGACCGGCGGCACCTTGGTCATCTCCGGCGTCGAGGCGCCCAAGCGGTTCGAGTGGACCCCCCTGTATTTCAAGGAACTGCACGTCATCGGCTCGAACGGCTTCGGCCTTGAGGAAGTGGGCGGCATCACCAAGCACGCCATGGAGCACTACTTCGACTTCGTCTCGAACGGCCTCGATCTGACGCCGGTCATCACGCACCGCTTTCCGCTCGAGCACTGGGGCGAGGCGGTGCTGACGTTGAAGGACGCACGGCACACCGGCGCCGTCAAGGTGCTGCTCGAGCCCGTCCGCTGATCGCCTCGACCGCCCACGCGGTCCGCCGGGCAAAACCCATTGCAGCCGACTGCTAGCTTCCCGCTGTCGGCGTTCGGCTTCAACCGGCAGCCGAACGGGCACTGGCTTGGTAAGTACCCGGCCGGACCCGGCTAGCGTGAGCCAAAGTGCCCGCTTGCCGTGTGCGGTTCACGCCCGCCGGTGGCTACCCCCGCGGGCAAGGGACCGGAGTCGCGCCTCTCGCGCGTCCCACGCGTAGATAACCGCGGTGCCAGCGATGAGGTCGTGCAGCGCGCGACGATCATGCTCGAACAGGATGCTGATGAACCCCAGTCCCAGCAGGATGAAGCTCAGCGGAAACGCCAACGTTCGCACGAGCCCGCGCTTGGTGCCCGCGCGGCTGCCGTCCTGGCCGACGACTTGCACGCCGAGCAGCCACATGCCGGGTGTCTTTCCGCTCGCGGTCCAGGAGTAGGCATAGTAGAAGAATTCCCAGGCGAAGAAGGTGATCACCACCCACACGTTGCCCCTGCTCCAGTGGATGGACTGCCCGGTCAGCACGCTGGCGGCGAACGAGGCGGCGCCGAGGGTGAGCTCGAACACCGCGATGCTGATCACGCAGTCGAATAGGAACGCGATGAAACGCGATGCGAACCCGGCGTGGTGGCCCCGAAGGTGCTGCTCGGTCATGAGCAGCGCCTCCGGTGACGTGCTTCCGTCGTGAGGCACCGGTTCCTGCGGGCCGACGTCGGCGGGCGCGGTCATGGCTCCTCCTGTGAGCTCGCCAACTCGGGCGGCTCCTGGACGCCCGGCAACTCGGGCGGCTCCTGGGCGCCCGGCAACTCGGGCGGCTTCTGGGCGTCCGGCACCTTGGGCGGCCCGGCTTGCCCCGTGTGGTTACGCCGGAGCTTGCCCGCCCAGCGTGCGAGGGTGTCGTCCATGCTGACTGCGTGGCTTCGTCCCAGGTCGACGGCCTCGGTCGCGAGAGTGGTGGAGGAACTGACCATGAGGGCGCCGAGATCGGTGTTCTTGACCAGCGCCTCGATATCGATGCGGCTGGCGAGCTCGTTGAGGTCGACCCGGGCCATCAGCTTGTCCATATCCACCCGGTCCAGTACCTGGTTCAGGTCTACCGTCTCGAGCACCTGGTTCAGGTCGACCTGGCTGAGTAGCTCGTTCAGGTCCACCCGGTGAAGCAGGCTGTTCAGCTCTATCCGCCCCAGCACGACATTCACGTCGATCCGGGCGATGAGCGCGTTCATATCCAGCGCCTCGATCACGAGATCGATTACTCGCTGCGCGACTGCCTGCGCGACTGACTCAATGTGCTCGGCGAATCGCCTGCCCGCCGAGTGTCTCACCCTGTAACTCGAATCCACACCAGTTAGTATGGCGAACGCCCACCTGCTCTATCTCCTCCGCCCAGGGTGACATGCCGCCAGCGGTCTCGCCGGCCGGGCCTCCTCGTCTCCGAAGCCACAGCCGTAGCCTAGACCGTACCCTGTACCCGCTGGTCGCTGTCCGCTGGAGTCCCATCGGTGACCGGCCGGAACGGCGACCAGCTCAGCATCGGAGCCAGCGTCACGCACGGCTGGTGGCACCCCTGCGCTTCTGCACGCACAGGTGCCCGCGACTGACCGCGGCGGTGCTGGGCTGATTGTGACCGCAGGAGATCCCTTCCGGGGCTTACGGCCCGATAGTGGCCCGGCGCTGTTGGTCTGACCTCATCGATCAGGCGCCGGGGTGGAGCCACAACTGGACGGCCAGAGCTATGCCGAGCAAGGCGATCAACCAGCGCAAGACAGCCGCTGGCACCCACCGGGTAATCCGTGGCCCGAGCATGCTGCCGACGAACATTCCCGCGCTGAGCGGCGCGACAGCCGCCCAGTCGACGGACCCAAAGGCGGCAAATGCGATAGCTGATATCACCACTGTCGCGCCGACGAGCATGTTCTTCAGCGCGTTGGCGTTCGGCAGGTCAGAGTCGGTTGTGAACAGCAGCAGAGCGAGGATCATGACCCCCGATCCGGCGCCGAAGTAACCGCCGTATACCGTCAGCGCGAGGAGGCCCACGGGCAGGCCCAGCCTGATGTGGGGTCCGGGACGCCGCTGGCGGCGCGCGGACAGCCGTGGCTGGGCGAGCACTGCCACCGACCCGGCGACGACCAGGAAGGGCACCACCCGCCCGAAGATCCCGGGTGGGGTGGACAACAACAGCGCGGAGCCTAGCGCCCCGCCCAGAGCGGCAACCGGAACCCATCGCCGCAGCCACGAACCCTTACCTGCCAGCTCGGGCCGGGAGGCGATCGCCGAGCCTGGCCAGCAGGCGAGCAGGGCGACGATGTTGGCGATGTTGGCCGACAGAGCTGGGAGTCCTACAGCCAGCAGCGCCGGGTATGAGACAAGTGAGGTAATCCCTCCCGCCGTCCCCACCACCCCGGCGATGATCCCGGCGCCCAGCAGGGCCGCGGCGTGGTAGCTCAAGGTCACAGCTGAACTCCTGACCGCCCGGCCGTCCGAGCCTGGGGCGAGATGGATCACGAGGATCCCTTCGAACCAGAGCTACAGCGTTCACAGGTCCCATCGGGCACATAGCAGGCACGCCGGGAGGGCTGGCTACCGTGGCAGCATCGGGCAATCGCGCCGGAGATTACTCTAGCCAGAGCAGCGACCATGGGACCGGCGGGCGATGCCGCCAACCTACCCCTGAGCGTCAACTTCTGGCCGGGTAGCTCATGAGCCAGCCGCTGTTGCTGGACGAGATGTTTCCTGACGGCATCGCCCGGCAACTCCGCGCCAAGGGCTACGACGTCATCTCGGTTGTTGCCGATCCAGCCCTGGCAGGACTCCCCGACGATCAGGTCCTCGCATACGCGACGACTGAGGGACGGGCACTGGTCACCGCCAACATTAAGGACTTCATCCCTTTGGACGGCCGCTATCGTGCAGCCGGCCAGTCCCACGCGGGCCTGATCCAGGTATCAACTAAGACCTTCCCGCAGAACCGCCGATTTCCCTTCGCGATCACAACTTCCTTCGCCACGCTGCTCAGCGATACGGCCAAGATCCAGTCCGGCCAGGTGCTATTCCTCACGCCGGGCTAAGTCGGATCTAGATCACCGCCTGCCCAGGCGCCAAGGCATGTCGGCTCTGTCAGCTTGAATAGCTGATGGTGCGACCGGAAGCGCACCACACAGGCACTTGGCGGCGCCTGACAGATTCCGCGGACTCGGGTTGCTCTCGCAACTAGGGCTCTGAGCTGGTGCTTCCCCTTGGAGCGGGTGACGGGAATCGAACCCGCACTATCAGCTTGGGAAACAAGCGGGAAGGTCCGCTGAGTGCTTCACCGTGCTAATCCTGCACGTCAGATCCTCGCACATGTCCAATGGGTGCGCCGGAATCCAGCCCTGTCCAACAAGTCTGTGAGACGAACGTGAGAGGGAACTGCCGTAACAGGCGTTCAGGGCCCGGCAGGACCGGCCGTGTGACCGGAGACCTCGAGGAATCCCGAGCCGAGGAAGAACACCACTCCGGGATCATCCGGTGGACCGAACTCCCGGTGGACGGCCAGGCCCAGGACGTCGCGGTAGAAGCGGCGGCTGCGGTCCAGGTCGCCGGGACGCAGGAGGACCCCGCTGCTCAGAACGTCCACGCCACTATTCCAGCATCACGATGAGTGACGCGGGAGGTCAAAGAAGAACGCGCGCAGTGCCGCCGATCTGCACCGCCGAGCCGGAATCTGCCGCGTTCTTCCCCGGCGCTTCGCCGCGCCTGGGTCTGCTTCCCAAGGCCATCATCGGCGAAGAGGGCGCACCCTTATCAGCCAAGTCCGGGCGTCCTGATCGCCTCACGCGTTCGATCGGTCTGGCGTCAGTCAGCAATGGGCTGACGGCAGGGTTGCGGGCTGGTCCGGTAACGCCGGAGCCGCCGGAACTGTCACTTTCACGGATGTTGACTTCGCGGTTCCAAAAGACAACGGCCGATGGGCCGGATAACGGACCGTTATCACTGCCACTGGCGGGTCGTAGATCGGCCTCGGGCGCGGGAGGATGTGAGTGACGGTTTGTCGGCGCGGCTGCGGCGGTCTTGGGGGTGGTGGTGTGATGGCCGAGTTCGTGCGGTTCACGCTGGATGACGGTTCGGTGGTGGTGTTCGAGTCTGCCGAGAGTGATCTGGTGGCTGCGCATGGCGGGGCGCCGGAGGTGCGGGAGGGGGGCAGGCTGACGGCGCGGCTGCGGGGGGTGGCGGAAGCGGCAGAAGAGATCGCGGAGTCGTTGCGGTCGCGGCTGGCGCCGGACGAGGTGAGCCTGGAGTTCGGGCTGAAGGTGTCGAGCGAGGTGAACTGGTGGTTTTTCGCCAAGGCGCAGGGTGAGGGCACCATCAAGGTCACCGTGAAGTGGTCCGGGAGCACAGCGCGGTCCCCGGCGGCTGCCCAGCCCGAAGCTGAGCCGGACCCGGACGAGTGCTGATGGCGGGGGGACAGGCCGCGGTGGCGCGGGCGACGGCGGCGGTGTTCGTGGACGGCAGGCGGGCCGGGTCGGCGGTGCTGGTAACCGCCCGGTATCTGGTCACCGCCGCGCACGTGCTCGAGCGCCGAGACCCCGAGACCGACGCCAGGGTACCGGTCGGGCAGGTCGAGCTTGAGTTCCCTGTTACGAGGTCGGCCGGGCAGGGTGGCAGGCTGGCCGCGTCACGTGTCGATCTGGACACGACTGGTGCGACGGTCGACGTGGCGGTGCTGGATCTGGGTGATGCCTGCCCGGGGTGGCTGCCTGCCCAGGTGCCGGTGTGGCCGACCGCGCGGCCACCGGGCATGGTGCGGGTTTTCGGGTACCCCCTGGCTGAGGGACCGCTGAACGGGGTGTGGCGCAAGTTCGAGGTGGCGGGTCCGGCGGGGGCCGGGTCGGTTCAGCTGGACTGGGCCGGGGATGCGGGTACCTTCCCCGGGCACAGCGGCGGCCCGGTTATCGACGCCGACGGGGGCGCGCTGGTGGGGATTCTGGTGGAGGGGGCAGAGCGGGGACGGTTCGACCGGTACCTGCCGGCCACGCTGATCGCCCGGGCGTGGCCGCAACTGCCCCGGCCCTGGTTGGTGACCGGGGCGGATCCGGGTGAGGCTCGCAGCCATTTCACCCGGCGGTCGCGTGGGCAGCGCAGCGCTGCCCGGGGCGGGGACTTGTTCCGCGGCCGCCAGGCAGCCTTGAACCGGGTCAGCGGCTGGCTGACCTCCGGTGAGCCGCCCGGGCTGCCGCTGGTGGTGACCGGGCAGCCGGGAGCTGGCAAGTCAGCCGTCCTCGCCCGCGCCGCACTGAGCGTGGAGGCCGAGCATGGCGGGCCAGGGCTAGCGTTCCATGCCCGCGCCGCCACGATCGGCGATTTCCTGGCCGCACTGGCCGCCCTTGCGGGCGTGGACACCCCGGCCACGGCCGACGACCTGGTCGCCGGCCTGGTCGACCTGCCCGGTCAGCGGCCGGTCCCGGTGGCGGTAGACGCGCTGGACGAGGCAGCCAGCGACCAGGACCGGCAGCAGATCACCGAGGCGCTGGCCGAGCTGGCCGTGCTGCCCGGACTGCGGGTCGCCGTCGCCACCCGGCCGCTGGCCGTAGGCAACCCCTACGCACCAGGCGGGCTGCTCCTCGCCCTGGGCGTGACCGCCCGCGACGATCACAATCTCATCGACCTCGACAGCGACACCTACTTCGACCTCAACGGCCTGCGCCAGTTCGCCGCCGCGCTGCTGGCTCAGGACGGGATGGACCTTCCAGGGCCGCCCGGTGCCGCCTGGACCCGGTACCGCGCCCGGCACACGGTATGTGACCGGCTGGCCGCCGCGATCGCGCAGCGCGCCGGGCGGAACTTCCTGGTCACCGCGATGGCCGCCGTTCCGCTGTCCACCGCCCGCAAAATAGTTGACCCGGCCGCCAGAGGGTTCGATCCTGCCGGCATTCCATCCGGGGTCGGGGAGGCGCTGAGCAAGTACCTGGACCGGCTGCCAGATCAACGGCGGGAACGCGACCGCGGGCTGCTCACGGCGTTGGCCTACGCCCGGGGCGCCGGGCTGGACGACCTCACCTGGCTCGCCTTCGCCGCCGCCCTCGGCTATAGCACCACGGTCGCCCATCTCGATGCCCTGCGCCATTCCCCCGCCGCCGACTACCTGCTCCAGACCACGATCTCCGACCGCGGCGCTCGTCCGGTGACCCGTCTGTTCCACCAGGCGCTCACCGACGAGCTGGTCGCCGCACGGCACCAGCCCAGCGATGAAAGCGTGCTGCTCGACATGCTGCTGAGCCAGGCCGAGCGTGCGGGCTGGCAGGACCGCTACCTGCGCGGACACGCAGCTGAGCACGCGGCCGCCGCGGGCCGGCTCGATGAGCTTCTTGAGGATCTGCGCAGCCTGCTCGCCATCGATCCGGTCCGGCTGATGCCCCACCTCGACGCCGCACGATCCGCCGCGGCGCGGGCCGCCGCGAACGTGTACCGGGAGGCTGCCCACCATCTTGCCCTCCTCGACCCGCAGGCGCGGGCCAGCCAGCTCGAACTGACCGCCCACCACCTCGGCTACCGCAACCTGGCAGCCCAAATCGCTGAGGCCGCCCCCGGTCGGCCCTGGCAGACCCGCTGGTCCCACAGCGGCCGGGCCACCGGTCACCAGGTCCTCACCGGCCACAATGGCACGGTGAACGCGGTGGCGGTGGGGGCGCTGCCCGACGGCACCCCGGTCATCGTCAGCGGCGGCCACGACGGCACGGTGCGGGTGTGGCGGCTGGCCGACGGCGCCCCGGCCGGGGAGCCGCTGCGCGGCCACGACGGCCGGGTGGCCGCGGTGGCGGTGGGGGCGCTGCCGGACGGCACCCCGGTCATCGTCAGCGGCGGCGGCTTCGGGGACGGCACGGTGCGGGTGTGGCGGCTGGCCGACGGCAGCCCGCTCGTCCCTCCACTGGACCTACCCGAACCGGTACGGGGCGTCGCCGTTCACGGCAACCTCATCGTCACTGCGGCGGGGGCCGACATAGCTATACACCAGCCAGCGCTCCCGCGACCCATACGCTAGCTGCCGTTCTATTTCCGGGAACAATGACCGGCCGACGAAGCCACCGGATAATGGCCGGTTATCCGGTACAACGCGGGCGCCCGCCAGCGATCACGCGAGAGGCGGCCCGCCGTCGGGCGCGCGACTCGGGCACGTTATCCGGTACATCTGCTGAGGAGAGCGATGCCGGGGAAGATCATGCCGCTGTGTGGCGGGCCACAAGCACCACCCAGGCCCATAGCGGACGCGTCCTGGTCCTCGCCGCGGTACGTCAACCGGAATACTCGCCGTGGCTGTGTCGGCAACCCCGAGCACTGGCGGATCGCTACAGATAGTGACAGCTCGGCGGTCGCGCGGCACGCGAGATCCGCCCAATTGCAACGCGACGAGGCTTTCGCGACCAACTCCATGAACTGCGCAGATCGTTCGGATCTGTGCGGCGGGGAGCCCGGCCGGTGGGAGCGTGGCGCTTCCGGTCGGGACCGCTCGCGCTAGGTCAGAACCAGAGATGCCGGCGAGTGCTCGACCGTGCTGGACCTCACGCACCACCCCACGTCGTCGTGGCACACCGGCAGCACCGGAGCAGAGACGGGCAGGTTCAGCCGGATCGGCCCTGAATCGTGCGGTGTGGCAGCGGGGACGATAGCGGGGCGACCGTCGGGATCACCGGGATGGCGACGCTTGCCCAGGGCTCCTTCTGTCCGATCGAACAGGACCGGCCGCTCGATGCGAACCACGGTCTGCCGCTCCGCCCGCCACAGCACTCCTCCGCCGGCCCACTCGAAGGCCAGCACCCGTCCGGACAGTGCCACGGTCAACGCCGTGAAGCCCCCGCGGCCGGCGGGCAGCCCCGGCAACCTCCGGCTTGAAAGGGCGTGGAAGCCGCACGTGCACCCCGGGTCGGGAGCGTCGTGAGCGCCTCGGACACCCCGATACCGGCACTTGGCCCTTGCGTCAGCCGGATAGCCGGAACCGCCCGTCAGCGGAACGAACAGATCGCCCACTTGCCTGGCCAGCTTGTGGGCCCACACCACCCACAGGCCGCTCATGGTCGTGGTCAGATGGTCTTCGATTCTTCGGGCAGGCCAGGCCGGGCGCCGGTACCGGCCACGAAGTCCGCTACCAGGCGATCTCCGCTGCACATGGCGACCTCTTCTCTCAAGTAGCTAA
>JASHYW010000257.1 GCA_030042885.1 Streptosporangiaceae bacterium
CTCCAAGGCCTACGGGCTGGCCGGGCTGCGCGCCGGATTCATGATCGCGCACGAGCCCGTCGCGGCGGCGGCCAGGGCCACCATGCTGCCCTTCACGGTGAACCGCATCGCCCAGGCCGCGGCCATCGCGTCCCTGGCCGCCGAGGCGGAACTGCTCGAGCGCGTGGAGTTCACCGTCAAGGAGCGGACCAGGGTGCGCGAGGCGCTGATCGCCGACGGCTGGACCGTGCCTGCGACCGAGGCCAATTTCGTCTGGCTCAGGCTGGGCGAGCACACGGCCGGGTTCGCGGCCGCCTGCGAGGCCGCCGGGATCGCGGTCCGGCCGTTCGCCCCCGAGGGCGCCCGGGTCAGCATCGGCGACGCCGGGTCCAACGACGCCTTCCTCGCCGTAGCCCGCGCCTTCCCCCACCGCAACGGCTAACGCGCAGCGGGCTAACACCTGGTGATGTCGGCGCCGAGCGCCTTGAAGCGCTGGGCGATGGCCGCATGCCCCCGGTCGATCGGGTAACCGGGCATGACCGTGGTCTCGCCCTCGGCGGCCAGGCCGGCCAGCACCAGCGCCATGCCGGTACGCAGGTCATGGGCCACCACGTCGGCGCCCTTGAACGCGATCGGGCCGTGCACGATGACCACGTTGCCGTCGAGTTCGACCCGGGCGGCCATCTTGTTCAGCTCGCCGGCCAGCGTGTAGCGGCCGTCGAAGATCGTCTCGCGGATATAGCTCGTGCCCCCGGCCAGGCACGAGAGCGCCATGATCGGCGACTGCAGGTCGGTGGCGAATCCCGGGTACGGGCTGGTGATCACGTTGATCGGGCGCGGCGGCCGGTCCATGCGCACCGACAGCACCGCGCCGTTGGTGGCGAACTCCACCCCCATCTGCTCCAGCTTCCAGCGGACCACGCCGAAGTGCTCCAGGGAGGCGCCGACCAGGTTCAGCTCGCCGCCGGTGATGGCGGCCGCCATCGCGAAGACGCCGGCGTCGATCCGGTCCGCCATCACGGTGTGCTCGACCGCGGTCAGTTCCCGGACGCCGTCGACGGTGATGAACCCGGTGCCGCCGCCGGAGATCCGCGCGCCCATCTTGGTCAGGAACGCGATGACGTCGAGCACCTCGGGTTCCTGCGCGGTGTTGTCGATGACCGTCCGGCCCGGTGCCAGCGACGCCGCCATGATCAGGTTCTCGGTCCCGGTGTGCGACGGCGTGTCCAGGTACAGGTGCGCGCCCTGCAGCTTGCCGGCCTTGATGTGGATGACCGACTCGCCCTCGTCGACCACCGCGCCGAGCCGGGCGAAGCCCCGGTAGTGGAAGTCAAGGTTCCTGCTGCCCAGGTTGCACCCGCCGATGCCCTCGATGACCGCCTCGCCGAACCTGTGCAGCAGCGCGGGCACGAACAGCACCGAGCTGCGGAACCTGCGGGCGATCTCGGCCGGGAGAACCGGGCTGGTCAGCCGGGACGCGTCGACGACCAGCGTCCGCTCGGGCTCGTGGAACTCGACCAGGGCGCCGACCGCCTGGGCCAGCTCGACGGCGCGGCGGACGTCCTCGATGGGCGGCACGTTACGCAGGACGGTGTGCCCGTTGGCGGTCAGCAGCGACGCCGCGATCATCTTCAGCGCGGCGTTCTTCGCGCCCTGTACGAAGACCGTGCCACGCAGCGGGGCGCCGCCCCGCACGCGGTAGCACGTCTCGGGTCCTCCAGTCATGGGGGTCAGCTTAGCCCGGCGAGGCGCTCGAAGACCGGCGCAAGCCGTGCTGTGTACCGTTCCGGGCGGAATGCCCGCTCCAGCACATCGCCGGCGATCCGCTGTCCGCGTGCGGCCGCCTGCTTACGCAGCGTATCGCGGAACGGTGTCCCGCTGTTCCAGGTATCCATGGCCGCGGCCTGCACCAGGGCGTACGCATCCTCGCGGGTCATGCCGCCGCTGACCAGCTCAAGCAGCACCGCCGAGGAGTAGATCAGCCCCCCGGTGGCGTCCAGGTTCGCCCGCATCCGGGCCGCATCGACAGTCAGCCCCTCGATCAGGCCGGCCGTCAGGTGCAGCACATAGTCGGTGGCGATGGCGGCGTCCGGCAGTGCGATCCGTTCCACGCTCGAGTGTGAGATATCCCGCTCATGCCACAGCGGGATGCCTTCGGTCACTGGCGTCACGTAGCCGCGGATCACCCGGGCCAGGCCGCTGATCCGCTCGGCGCGGACGGGATTCTTCTTGTGCGGCATCGCCGAGGAGCCCTTCTGGCCCGGCCGGAATGGCTCGGCCAGCTCACGTACTTCGGTCCGCTGGCCGTGCCGCACCTCCAGCGCGACCGCCTCGCAGACGGTGGCGGCCAGGGCCAGCGCGCCGGCCCATTCGGCGATGCCGTCCCGCATCACGACCTGGGTGGCCACGTCGGCGGGCCGCAGCCCGAGCGCGGGCATGACCTCCGCCTCGATGGCGGGGTCGATGTTGGAGTAGCTGCCGACCGGGCCGGACAGCTTGCCCACCGCCACCGCGTCCCGGGCCCGCACGATCCGGTCGCGGCTGCGCGCCATCGCGAAGGCGAAGTCGGCCACCCGGTGGCCCCAGGTGTCGGGCTCGGCGTGCACGCCATGCGTCCGGCCGGCCCGCAGGGTCCCCTGGTGGGCCAGCGCGTGGTCCCTGAGCACCGCGACGAGCCGGGTGGCCTTGGCGGCCAGGATGTCGGTCGCCTCGGTGAGCTGCACCGCCAGCGCGGT
>JASHYW010000258.1 GCA_030042885.1 Streptosporangiaceae bacterium
ACGTGTTCTCGGAGCTGAAATGGCAGAAGGATCATTGTTCACATTCGGCACGCAATGTATTTGCGCTGCCCTCCGATATCAGCACGGGTAAACGGGACCGATCCTATTCCCGCACTCATTCTCTTTCCATTGACTTAAAGTACGTTTTTTGTCTCTCTCGTCGTCGGCGTCTCTACCTCCACTTGACTACACTGGCGTCACTTCCTACGGCCCGGGCTGGGGACGGTGACCACCCGGCCCGGGCCGTTCCTTTTATTTTCTCCCGAACGAGCATCGGTTTCCCGCCCCGTTTACCTCTCAGCCCTCGGTGGATGACGCTGAGACCGCAGAGGAGGTTCTTCATTAGATATTTACCGGAAGTTTGCCAGGAGATTACTTTACGTGACTGTCACCTGGTTGGTTAGGACAGAACCACCATCCGCTCGGAACGAAAGGGGTCCACCAGTGACTGTTACCGAGACAGGGCCGCTGACCCGAACCGAGCTTGACGCGATCAACGCCTGGTGGCGGGCGGCGAATTACCTGTCGGTGGGGCAGATCTACCTGCTGGGCAACCCGCTGCTGACCGATCCGTTGCGGCCCGAGCATGTCAAGCCGCGGCTGCTGGGGCACTGGGGCACCACACCCGGGCTGAACCTGGTCTACGCGCACCTGAACCGGGTGATCAGGAACTGGGACCTGGATGTTATCTACATCGCCGGGCCGGGGCACGGCGGGCCGGGACTAGTAGCGAATACCTACCTGGAGGGGACCTATTCCGAGGTTTACCCGGGCATCACCCAGGACACGGCGGGGATGGCCCGGCTGTTCCGGCAGTTCTCCTTCCCCGGCGGGATCCCCTCGCATGTGGCGCCGGAGACGCCCGGGTCGATCCACGAGGGCGGCGAGCTGGGCTACGCGCTGGTGCACGCCTACGGGGCCGCGTTCGACAACCCGGACCTGATCGTGGCCTGCGTGATCGGCGACGGCGAGGCCGAGACCGGGCCGCTGGCCACCAGCTGGCACTCCAACAAGTTCCTCGACCCGGCCACCGACGGCGCGGTGCTGCCGATCCTGCAGCTGAACGGGTACAAGATCGCCAACCCCACGGTGCTGGCCCGGATCCCGCACGAGGAGCTGTCCTCGCTGCTGACCGGGTACGGGTACCGGGTGCATACGGTGGAGGGCGATGACCCGGAGCTGGTGCACCAGCAGCTGGCCGCCACCATGGACGCGGTGATCGGCGAGATCGGTGAGATCCAGCGGCGGGCGCGGGAGCAGGGGGACCTGTCCCGGCCGGCCTGGCCGGCCATCGTGCTGCGCACGCCCAAGGGCTGGACCGGGCCCAAGGTGGTGGACGGGCTGCCGGTGGAGGGGACATGGCGGGCGCACCAGGTGCCGATGGCCGAGGTCCGCACCAATCCGGAGCACCTGGCGCTGCTGGAGTCCTGGATGCGCTCGTACCGGCCGGAGGAACTGTTCGATTCCGCCGGGACGCTCAGGCCCGAGCTCGCCCAGCTGGCGCCGCGGGACCACCGGCGGATGAGCGCCAACCCGCACACCAACGGGGGCCTGCTGCTGCGCGACCTGCGGCTGCCTGACTTCCGGGACTACGCGGTGGCGGTCACCAAGCCCGGCGATGGCATGTCGGAGGCCACCAGGGTGCTGGGCGCCTGGCTGCGGGACGTGATCACGGCCAACCCGTCGAACTTCCGGCTGTTCGGCCCGGACGAGACCGAGTCCAGCCGGCTCGGCGCCGTCTTCGAGGTGACCAGCAAGGCGTTCGAGGGCACGATCGTGCCCGGGGACAACCACCTGGCGCCGCAGGGCCGGGTGGTGGAGGTGCTGAGCGAGCACTTGTGCCAGGGGTGGCTGGAGGGCTACCTGCTGACCGGGCGGCACGGCCTGTTCAATTGCTATGAGGCGTTCATCCACATCATCGACTCAATGTTCAACCAGCACGCCAAGTGGCTCAAGACCACCCGGGACATCCCGTGGCGGCGCCCGGTCGCCTCGCTGAACTACCTGCTGTCCTCGCTGGTCTGGCGGCAGGACCACAACGGGTTCAGCCACCAGGACCCCGGCTTCATCGACCACGTGGTGAACAAGAAGGCCGAGGTCATCCGGGTCTACCTGCCGCCGGACACCAACACGCTGCTGTCGGTCGGCGACCACTGCCTGCGCTCCAGGCACTACGTCAACGTGATCGTGGCCGGCAAGCAGCCGCAGTGGAACTGGCTGTCCATGGACGAGGCGATCATCCACTGCACGCGGGGCGCCGGGATCTGGGAATGGGCCTCCACCGATACCGACGGGACACCCGACGCGGTGCTGGCCAGCTGCGGCGACATCCCCACCCTGGAGGTCATGGCCGCGGTCTCGCTGCTGCGCGAGCACCTGCCCCAGCTGAAGGTGCGGGTGGTCAACGTGGTGGACCTGATGCGGCTGCAGCCGGAGACCGAGCACCCGCACGGCATGTCCGACGCCGAGTTCGACGCCCTGTTCACCACCGACCGCCCGGTGATCTTCGCCTACCACGGGTACCCGTGGCTGATCCACCGGCTGATCTACCGGCGGCACGGGCACGGCAACTTCCACGTCCGCGGGTACAAGGAGGAAGGCACCACCACCACCCCGTTCGACATGGTGATGATGAACGATCTGGACCGGTTCCACCTGGTCATGGACGTGATCGACCGGGTGCCGGGGCTGGCGTCCTCGGCCGGGCGCGTCCGGCAGCTGATGACCGACAAGCGCATCTCCTGCCGCGCCTATACCCGGCAGGAGGGGGAGGACGCGCCGGAGATCAGGGACTGGGCGTGGCAGTACTGAGGGTCCTTGTCGTCAACGCGGGGTCGAGCAGCCTGAAGATACGCCTGCTCGACCCCGGCGATCGCGTCGTGGGCTCGCATGATCTGCCGGCGCCTCGCGGGGCGGCTGACGCGGGCATGCTGAAGGACGCGATCTCCTCGTTCGGGGATGTGGACGCGGTCGGGCACCGGATCGTGCACGGCGGGACGCTGTTTCGTGCTCCCGTGGTGGTGGACGCGGGCGTGCGACAGCGCCTCGAAACCCTGACCGACCTGGCGCCGCTGCACCAGCCGAAGTCGCTCGCGGCCCTGGACGCGGTCCAGGCCGCGCTGCCCGACGTGCCCGGCGTGGCCTGCTTTGACACGGCGTTCCACGCCACCATCCCCGAGCATGCCGCCACCTTCGCGCTGCCTGCCGGGTGGCGAGCGCGGTGGACGCTGCGGCGGTACGGGTTCCACGGCCTCTCGCACGAATACGTGTCGCGGCGGGCCGCGGAAGTGACGGGCGGCGCGTCGCGGATCGTCAGCTGCCACCTGGGCGCGGGCGCGTCACTGGCCGCCGTCCTCGACGGCAGGTCTGTCGATACCACGATGGGGTTCACGCCGCTGGACGGCCTGGTCATGGCCACCCGGTCGGGGTCGGTCGACCCGGGCCTGGTGCTCTGGCTCCAAGAGCACGCGGGAACGCCGGCAGCCGAGCTAGCAGCGACGCTCGAGTACCGGTCAGGGCTGTTCGGCCTGGCCGGAACCGCCGACATGCGCGAGATCTTGTCCCGTGCCGCCGGAGGCGACGCCCGGTGCGAGCTGGCCCGCGAGGTGTACCTGCACCGGCTCCTCGGGTGCGCGGCGTCGATGGCCGCCGCCATGAGCGGCCTGGACGTCCTGGTGTTCACCGGCGGCGTGGGGGAGAACTCCGCCGAGATCCGCTGGCGGGCCATGGAAGGGCTCGCGTTCCTCGGCGTCCGGCCGGACTCTTCGCGCAACGAGGCCGGGACCGGTGACAGGGAGATCGGCTCGCCGGACGCGGCGGTGCGCAGCCTGGTGATCAGTGCCCGCGAGGATCTCGAAATCGCCCGCCAGGTGCGATCGGCGCTCGGCGACCAGACGTAGTTGTCAGCCGGCGCTGCGCGGCCGGGTGGCCTCGCCTTACGGTTGCCAGCCGGGGGGGGCCAGGTGGACCGGGGGGGTCTCCGAGGCGGGCACCGCCCGGGGCAGGATGAACTCCTCAATCGCCTTGGCGAAGCCCTCGTCCTCGTTGGAGGCCGTCACGAAGGTGGCCTGCCGCCGAACCTCCTCGCTCGCGTTGCCCATCGCGATGCTCATGCCGCTCCGCTGGAACATCAGCACGTCGTTCGGCTGGTCGCCGAGCGTGGCGAACTGATCCAGCGGGACCTGGTAGAAGTACGACATGCGCTCGACCACGACCCCCTTGTTGGCCATCGGGTGCGTCACATCCAGGTAGTGCGGCTGCGACCGGGAGGCGGAGACATACGCACCGAACTGCTGCTGCACCGCGGCCTCGCACCGCGCCACCCGGTCGTGGTCGTCGCTGACGCCGACGATCTTGACTGCCCGGTCCAGCAGGCCGTCGTAACTGGGCACGACCGTCGGCTCGAACTGGACAGTCGAGGATTCCCGCGCCGCGTGCGGCGCGCCAGCATCGGTGACGTACCACTCGGCCTCGCGGTAGATCCACGGGTACAGCCCGTGCGCGGCGATCGCGTCGATGACCGCCGGCGCGGCATCGGCCGGGATGACCCGCTCGTCGACGATGGTCATGTTCGGCATCACGATGATCCCGCCGTTGAAGGCGGCCATCGGCCCGCGCATCTCCAGCGGGCGGACCAGCATCCGCATGCCTCGCGGCGGCCGCCCGCTGGTGATCGCGAAGATCACGCCGCGCTCATGCAGCTTTTCGATCGCCTCGATCGCACGCGCAGTCAGCGCCTTGCTCTTTGTGACCAGGGTGCCGTCCACGTCCGCCAGGACTGCGGCGATCGTCTGGGGCGCCGGACTAGAAGCATCGCCCATGTCCTCGCCCAACCTTTCCGCGACCGGGCCTCAGGCCCTGTTAAGACGGTCCATGCTTTTCCGCTATCGGGTTACCGGACCAGACAACGCTTTCAACCTGAGCCAAAGTCCTGCTGAGGCGTCGGTGAAATCTTTATTAACTCAGCGCTAACGTAGCTCACGGGTTTCGGCTAGGCCCAGTCCAGGCTTGGCCGTCCTTCCGATGTGCGAGGCTACCCAGGAGAAAATCGCGGTCGAGTTAGCCACAAGTTTTCTGGGTAACCTGGGCAGAAATGAGTCACTGCAGTGGCGTATGAGGGGACCTTAGGCGCGGCCGGGAATATCCGTCATCACCTAATTGGCGCCTGGTCGCGGCCATCGTCTGGCCCGCAGTCGTTCAGCAACATCTTCTGCGGCCTTCACCTTTTGTTCGCCTGCCCGTTCCGGGTCGGCGACATGATGCGTTCTGGGTACTGGCTAAGAGGGTTGTCACCGGGCTCTGCCAGGTGCCCGGGCGGGACTGAATGAGCGCAAGGATGACATCGGGCCTCGTCACAGGCGTCGATATCGGGGGGACCGGGATCAAGGCCGCGCCCGTCGACATCGCCACCGGTGATCTCGCCATGGAGCGGATCCGGATCCCTACCCCATCGCCGGCCACGCCGCAGGCCATCGCCGATGCCGTTGACGGGGTCCTGGAGGAGATCGGGGTAACCGGTCCGATCGGCGTGGCTGTCCCGGCCGTAGTGCGGGCCGGGATCATCGAGACCGCATCGCACATCGATCCCGTCTGGATCGGCATCGACGCCGTGGATTTCTTCTCGAGGGTGACCGGCCGCCCGGCTGCGGTGCTGAACGACGCCGACGCGGCCGGACTCGCCGAGGTCCGCTTCGGAGCCGGGCGGGACCAGGCCGGTGTCATCGCCGTGATAACCCTCGGGACCGGAATCGGCAGCGCCCTGTTCGTCGACGGGACGCTGGTTCCGAACTCCGAGCTGGGGCATCTGCCGCTGCACCACGGCGCGGCCGAGGAATGGGCAGCCGAGTCGGTCCGGCAGCGCGACGAGGTGTCCTGGGAGAAGTACGCCGCCCGGCTTCAGGCCTTTCTCGAGCTGGTTCAGCGCGTGCTGTGGCCGGAGCTGATCATCATCGGCGGCGGCATCAGCAACGTCGCCGACCAGTTCCTGCCCTTGATCGAGCTGCGGACGCCGATCGTCCCGGCCCAGCTGC
>JASHYW010000259.1 GCA_030042885.1 Streptosporangiaceae bacterium
AGCAGTAACCGTCGTGTGATATCAGGCGGCCGCCGCCTGACGGAGAGCCGGGAGGTCGCCTCCGGTCCTCGCGCACGGCTGGCAGAAGGTCCGGGACTGGGCACATCGGTCAGCCCGACGTCAGCTCCGCAGTCGTGGCATTGGCCGGGGACGAGCAGCGAGCCGAACAGCTCGTCGTTGTAGTACTCGATCTCTTCAGGCATTGGTGCTCACGCTCCTGGGTGGCTCGATCAGCGCCGCGGGTTGGTCTCGGCACGGCGGTACTGGGCGCCGCTGGCCCCGGGCGCGGGCCTGGTTCCTGGATCCGGTCCGTCCCGGTTACCGCCGCTCATCAGCTAGTGCACCCGGTTGGGCTCGCGATGGTAAAGGAGCTGGTGGCTGTCACGCCATTGGCCGGGACTATGGACGGAGCCCGGCCGTTCAGGGCCGGGGCTGGGATCGTGCGGGTCTGCGCCAGGGGCCGGCGGCGACGCGGAGCAGGGCTTGCGGCCGGTAGGGGATGGCCTCGTCCAGGGAGATGGCGGTGCTGGTGCGGACGACGCCGTCGACGGCGAGGATCGCGCTGGTGATCCGGTGCAGGTCACTGGTGTTTTTGGCGGCGACCTGCGCGAGGATGTCGGCGTCGCCGGTGGTGTAGTGCGCGGAGATGACTTCGGGTACCTGCAGGAGGCCCGCCACGATGCCGGGGTCGGTCTGGCTGACCCACAGGGAGATGAACGCGGCAAGCTCGTAGCCGAGCGCGCGGAGGTCCAGGCGCTGGCTGAAGGGTTTGAGCGCGCCGTGGTCGGCGAGGTGCCGCAGCCGGGCGTGGATGGTGTTCCGGGCGACGCCCAGGGCCCGGGACAGGGCCAGGATGGTGGCGTCGGGGTCGTCGTCCAGGGCCAGGATGATCCGGGCGTCGAGAGCGTCGATGGATGTCATGCTGAGCATTTTGACATATCGGACTCTGTATTGGAGGCATCTGTCGCAGTCAGAAACGGTTGTGTTGCGCACTCTGTCGGACCCCGCCATCGTGGTGTGCGGAGCAACCCCGATGGATTGGAGTCGCCATGGCGGTGACAGCACACTCCCGGCACCCAGACGTCCGCTGGGGCGTCGTCGTCCTCGCCGCGATCTGCGCCGGATTGCACGTCTGGGATCTGCCCGCGGCGGTCCCGTTCATCCGGGACAGCATGGCCATGACGCTGGTACAGGCCGGCGCCCTGCTCGGGGTCGTGCAGGTAGCCGACATGCTGGGCGGGCTGGCCGTCTCGCTGCTCGCCGAGCTGACCGGTGAGCGGCGCTGCCTGCTGGCAGGCCTGGCGATGGCCAGCCTGGGATCGGCCTGCGGTGCGGTCGTCGGCTCGGTGACCTCGCTGATGGTCTCCCGGGCGGTCGAAGGGGCCGGCTCCATCTTGATCGTGGTGACCGGGCCGGGCCTGATCCGCCGTCACACGCCGCAGCCGCGCCTCAACACCGCGATCGGCTACTGGGGCGCCTCGACCGGCATCGCCGCCTTCGCGGGCCTGATCGGCAGCGCGGCGATCGTGCAGGTCGCGCCCTGGCGCCTGCTGTGGTGGCTGATGACCGCGATCACGGTGGCGCCGCTTCCGCTGGTCGCCGCGACCCTCCCGGCCGACCAGCGCCGCAGCGCGGGCAGCGCGACCGCCGCCGCGCGGCGCATCGGTGCCACCGTGCGCTCGGTCAAGCCGTGGATCGCGGGACTGGCCTTCGCCTGCTTCACCATCGAGTGGGTGACCGTGGTGGGGTTCCTGCCCACCATCTGCCAGCACAACGGGCTGCGCGGAATCTGGCCCGGCGTGCTGACCGCCGTGGCCGGCGGCCTCAGCGCGGCCGGCTCGATCGGCACCGCCTCGGTCCTCGACCGCGGCGTCCCCGTCCGGGTGCTGCTGATCCCGGCCTTCACGGCCATGGCCGTCACCTCGCTGCTGGCGTTCGCCGTGCACTGGGCCGTGCTGCCCGGCGGGGACATCTTGCAAGTCATCTGCGTGGCCGCGTTCTCCTTTACCGGCGCGGCGATACCGGCCACCCTGTTCCGCATCGCGGTGGACCTGGCACCGCCGGCCGGCTCCCCGCCCGCCACCATCGGATTGATCCAGCAGCTGTTCAACGCCGGCAGCGCCGCTGGCCCCGCCCTCGCCGCATAGCTGGTCGCCCGCACCGGAGGCTGGCAGTCGACATGGTGGATGACCTGCACGTTCGCAGCACTAGGCGGCCTGCTCAGCCTGTACCTGAACGAGCGCCGCCTCGGGATCACGATCGGACCCCGCCGCCCCGGCCGCCAGCACGCCATGGCGTGGCAGAGGTGAGATCCATGACGCACGCACAGGCCGGACCGGTCCGGCGGCCCCGGCCGGGCCCAGCGGCGCCGCACGGCCTGGAACTGCGGCACCTGCGGTACTTCGCCGCGGTCGCCGACGCGGGCGCCTTCACCCGCGCCGCGGACCAGCTGTTCCTCGCCCAGCCGACCCTCAGCCAGCAGATCGCGCGGCTGGAAGACCTCATCGGCGCGCCGCTGCTGGCCCGCCGCCGCGACGGCGTGCGGCTGACCGCGGCGGGCACCGCGCGGGCCGCTGAACACCGGCACGGGTTATCGCCGCAGCCAGATGACAGACGCTGGCCGCCGGCCGGGCAGACACTAAGTCCCGAGGCCGCGGCAGAGAAGGGAGATCGGGATGAGCAGCCAGACGATTACTAGTGCTGCCGTGGGCGGCGCGGACGCGCGGCAGGCCGCGGTCGCGTTCATTACCACCGAGCACTTCACCCTGCAGGGGGCGCGGGCGGCGAGTCTCGCGGAATCGACCGGCCGGGCGACGATGTTCCTCGGCTCGGTGTCCGCCGGGCTCGTCGCGCTCGGGCTGATCGCGACGGCCACCCGCCTCTCCGCGACGTTCTATGCGTTCGGCGTGGTCGTGCTCGCGACGCTCGCGTTCGTTGGTTTCGTGACGTTTGAGCGGGTGCTCCAGTCGGTTGCGGAGGACCACGGGTACGCCCAGCGGATCGCCGGGCGGCGTGCCTTCTATTTCGACTGCGCGCCGGAGATCACCGGCTATCTGGCGAGCGTCCCGTGCCCACAGCGGCTCGCCGTCCAAGGCCTGGATACCGGGCACCGGCAGGGGTCCCGGACGATCGCCGGCATGGTCGGCGTGGTCACGGCGGTTCTGGCCGGCTCCGCCGTCGGCCTGATCGCCGCCGTTGCCGCCGGTCACTCTGCGGTGGCCGGCTTTGTCACCGGAGGCGTCGTGGCTTTGGCCACCGTGGTGGCCCTGATGCGCTTCCAGAGTTCGGCCTGGAGGCAGATCCGTCAGCACCCGTACTTCGACTGCCAGCAGATGGCTGTACCGCAGGCTGACAGCGAACAGCGCAGCCCGCGAGGGGTAATCGGCCTGGCCAAGGCCCGCGCCGGATCCGGGCGGGACAGCCAGTGAACGCCTGGCAACGGGACCAAGATGCGCGGCCTGCTGGCGCTGCTCGTCGCCTACCTCACAGCCAGCTGCAGCTGGTGACGCCGCGGAAACCAAACGACAGGAGGAAGACATGACCAGCACACGCACGCCGGCCGTGCCCGGCGCGGGTCCTGATCGGCTTGGCGGCAGCGCCCGACCTGCTGCCGCTGACCCGCCCCTGAGCCTGCCGGGTCGACCTGCCCTTAAGGAGGCTGGGATGAACCGGACCATCAGCGTCGTATTCAGGGCAATCCCTCTGCTGTTGGCTGCGGTGTGCTTCTTCTACGGCCTGTACGTGTACACCGGTGGCAGCAGTGCGGGCTCTTTCATCGGCGGCAACGTGCTCATGGCTTTGACCGCCATCTGCTACGCCCTGTTCACGACCGCGGCGACGATCATCCGCCAGCTGACCGGCACCTACGGACCGCTGTGGCACTGGCTGCTGCCGCTTTCCGGCTACGGCGCGGCCGCGGCGACGGTCAGTTACGGGCTGTACGTCTTTGCTACCAGCCACGCGAACCAGGGCTACGTGGCTGGCCATAACGTGACCGGCATCGGCTTGATCGCCGCGTGCGTGTCCACGGTCGCCACCACCTCACGGCACTTCTTGCTGATCCCCCGCAACTCCCACGGGACGGCGGCCGACGGCCCGCCCCCCGGGGCACCGAGCCGGCCAGCCGGCCTGGCGCTGACCGCCATCCCCCTCGCGTGCGCTCTTGCCGCCTACGGGTGGGCCTTTTATACCCTCACCGGCAGCGGCATGGCGAACTTCATCGCCGGCCTGGTGCTCACCGGGCTGGCCGGGATCTGTGCCAGCCTGATCGCCCTGGTGGCAACCGTGGACCGGCAAACCCGGAACGTCTTCGGACAAGCCGAGCGCTTCGCCTGGTCGTACCTGGTAACCGCATTCGGCACGATCAACCTGACCCTGGGGATCGCGGTACTCCTGTTCTCCTCCCGTCCCTACGCAGTCGCCCCCGGCTTCATCCTCATCGGGCTCGGCCTGGTCTGCTTCAGCATCCTGGCCAAGGTCCTCCTGCTCGCCCTCGTATGGCGCCGGGAGTTCGCCCTCGCCAACAGGATCCCCCTCATCCCCATCGCCACCTGCCTCACCTGCCTGTTCACGGCGGCGTTCCTTTTCGAGGCCGAACTCACCGACAGCAATTTCTTCATCCCGGCGCGCGTGCTCATCGGGCTCGGAGCGGTCTGCTTCACCCTGTTCTCGATCGTCTCCATCCTGGAGGCCGGAACGTCCACCTCCACCGAGTCTCAAGCGCCCAGCCGGGCCGATCCCCGACCACCGCGATCGGACTGTCCGGCTGCCCGGGCAGCAGGTGGTCGCTAAGGTCGCCGACCTGCCGTCTGGCCCGGGGCTTGATTACTCCTGGTGGGCTCGCGTATTCAACTGTCGCGAGTTGCGGGTGCTGCCGGGCGTGGTGGTGACTTTGCGTGATCTCCGGCGGCGTATCGGCTCCATTGACTGCCGGCCTCGTTGAGGAGACGGGTGGTGGTCTTGTCGTGGTAGCCCAGAGCATCGGCGACGACGGGGGCGGGCATCTCGAGCAGTTGCTGCC
>JASHYW010000260.1 GCA_030042885.1 Streptosporangiaceae bacterium
CCGCCCGTGCCCGGCGAGTGGGTGCTGATCCACGTCGGCTTTGCCCTGTCGAAGATCGACGAGGCAGAGGCGGCCGCGGCCATGGAGTTCCTGGAAGGCATCGGGCAAGCCTACGAGGATGAGATCGCCGCGCTGAAGGCATCCCTGATCGAATAAGGCCCGTGAGCATCATCCAGTACCGGCCAGCGAGCGCGGGCCCTTCGAGCCCGTGCGAGCGGCCGGTGCGGGGCTACGGCGAGAACCGGTGCGGGGCCTGGATAATGCGAACCTTCAAGAAGAGCAGGAGTTGGGAACGATGCGGTTCGTCGACGAATTCCGTGATGCTGACAAGGCCCACGCGCTGGCCGCCAAGATCGCGGCCCTGTGCGAGCCCGGCCGTCAGTACAAGCTGATGGAGGTGTGCGGGGGGCACACGCACACGATCTACAAGCACGGCCTGGAGGACTACCTGCCCGAGTCGATCACCCTGGTGCACGGCCCCGGATGCCCGGTGTGCGTGATCCCGATGGGACGCGTGGACGACGCCATCCACCTGGCCTCGCAGCCCGACGTGATCATGACCTCGTTCGGCGACATGATGCGGGTGCCGGGAAGCGGGGGCTCGTTCTTCGACGCCAACGCCGAGGGCACGAACATCCGCATGGTGTACTCGCCGCTTGACTCGCTGAAGATCGCCAGGCAGAACCCGGACAAGCAGGTCGTGTTCATGGCGATCGGCTTCGAGACGACCGCGCCGTCCACCGCGATGACCATGATCCGCGCCGCCGCCGCGGGGCTGGAGAACTTCTCGGTGTTCTGCAACCACGTCACGATCATCCCGGCCATCAAGGCCATCCTCGACTCCCCCGACCTGCGGCTCGATGGCTTCGTCGGGCCGGGTCACGTGTCTACGGTGATCGGCTGCCGGCCGTATGAGTTTATCGCCAGGGACTACGGCAAGCCCGTGGTGGTGGCCGGGTTCGAGCCGCTGGACATCCTGCAGTCCATCTACATGCTCATGCTGCAGCTGTCGCAGGGCCGGTCCGAGGTGGAGAACCAGTACTCGCGGGTGGTGTCGTGGGACGGCAACCTGGTGGCGCTGAAGGCGATCGGCGAGACGATGGAACTGCGGCCCTACTTCGAGTGGCGCGGGCTCGGCTTCATCTCGTACTCCGCGCTTCAGGTCCGGGAGAAGTACGCGGCCATGGACGCCGAACGGCTGTTCCAGGTGCCCGGGGTCCGGGTGGCCGATCCCAAGGCCTGCCAGTGCGGTGAGGTGCTCAAGGGCGTGCTGAAGCCCTGGGAGTGCAAGGTGTTCGGCACTGCGTGCACGCCGGAAACCCCCATCGGCACCTGCATGGTGTCCCCGGAGGGCGCCTGCGCCGCCTACTACAACTTCGGCCGGATGAACCGCAACCGGGTCGCCGAGGCGACTTGGGGCGCCGAGACGGCACAGGTGGGTCAGTCATGACCGCCGGACGCACCGCCAGTCCTGGCCACGACCACAGCACCAGCCAGGACCAGCCCGGCTGGATCGGCGAGGCCCTCGCCGAGCACGAACGGCTCGAGGTGGCCGCGGCGGGCCGCCGCCAGCTGCCGCTGGCCGAACCCGTAGACCGTGAGCAGCAGGTCCTGGACCGCATCGACCGCGCGCGGCGCCGTAAGCCGAAGGTCAGGGAAGAGCGCATCACGATGTCGCACGGGTCCGGCGGCAAGGCGACCCACACCCTGATCGAGGCGATCTTCCTTGACGCGTTCCGCAATCCGCTGCTCGAGCCGCTGGAGGACGCCGCCCAGCTGCGCGTGGGCGGATCCCGGCTCGCGCTCACCACGGACTCCTACGTCGTCTCCCCGCTGTTCTTCCCCGGTGGCGACATCGGCGACCTGGCCGTCAACGGTACGGTCAACGACCTGGCCGTGGCCGGTGCCACTCCGCTGTACCTGTCGGCCGGGTTCATCCTGGAGGAGGGGTTCCCGGTCGCCGACCTCAACCTGGTTACCGAGTCGATGCGCGCGGCGGCCGCCGCGGCCGGGGTGCACATCGTCACCGGCGATACCAAGGTGGTCCAGAAGGGCAAGGCCGACGGCTGCTACATCAACACCGCCGGGATCGGCGTTATCGAGCGGGACGTGAGCCTCGGCGTGGCGCACGCGCAGCCCGGCGACGCCATCATCGTGTCCGGGCCGATCGGTGATCACGGCATCACCATCATGCTGGCCCGCGGCGAGCTCGACATCGAAGCGGATATCTGCTCCGACACGGCTCCGCTGAACGGGCTGGTGGCGGACCTGCTGGACGCGGTGCCCGGCGTCCGGGCCATGCGCGACGCGACCCGGGGCGGGGTGGCCACGATTCTCAACGAGATCGCCAGGGCCGCCAACGTCGGCGTGCTGGTCAGTGAGGACGAGATCCCGGTCCGCGCCGAAGTCCGCGGCGCCTCCGAGCTGCTCGGCATCGATCCCATGTACGTCGCCTGCGAGGGCCGCCTGGTGGCGGTGGTCCCGGGCGAGGAAGCCGGACGCGCGGTCGCCGCGCTGCGCGCGCATCCGCTTGGCGAGCAGGCGGCGGTGATCGGCCACGTGCGGGACGAGCAGCCGGGGATCGTCCAGCTGAAGACCGCGTTCGGCGGCACCCGGATCGTGGACCTGCTGGTCGGCGACCCGCTGCCCCGGATCTGCTGAGCGGTACTGGCCCGGGGGGCAGTGTTTTCCCGGGGGGGACCACCCCCCGGGATCCCCCCGCTCCTGGGGGAAACCTTTCCCCCCAGACCCCCTCGGGCCCCCCTCCGGGGGGCGGGGCCCGGCTCCTGTCCCCTCGGGGCTAGCACTGCCGGTCGCGCGCGGCGGCGATGACGGCCTGGCCGAGGCTGATCCCGCCGTCGTTGCACGGGACGCGCGAGTGCACCAGGACGCTGAACCCGCGGGCCTCCAGCCGGCTGACCGTCCGGGTCAGCAGCAGGGTGTTCTGGAACACCCCGCCGGACAGGGCGACCGTGCCCAGCCTGGTGCGCTCGCGCAGCAGCAGGCAGCCCGCCTCGATCAGCGCGGCCACGCCGTGGTGGAAACGGGCTGCGATGACCCCGGCCGCGGTTCCGGCCGTGAGGTCATCGACGATCGCCTGCACCAGATCGCCGCCGCGGACCCGGAACGGATGGCCCTCCTCGATGCCCGCCGGGTAGGCACCGGTTTCCCCGGGGT
>JASHYW010000261.1 GCA_030042885.1 Streptosporangiaceae bacterium
TCCCTCGTCGGCCTGCGACGGCGGGTTGACCATTGTCGCCTGTGCCTTGTTGATCGCGTGCCGGATCATGAACCCGCCGATGATCTCAAACAGGCCCATGATGATGAACCAGATCCCGACCAGGACCGCGATGGTGGTGATGGATGTGGTCGGCACCGCGGCAACCACGATCCCGGCGAGCAGGCTGACGATCCCGAAGAAGATCCACCAGCCGCGTCCCTCGAAAGGGCCGCTGGAGAACCCGGTGACGAGCGCGGATATGCCCTGCACTATCCAGGTGATGCCGACGATCAGGCCGATGAGGGCCACGGTGAGATGCAGGTGGCGGATAAGCACCACACCGATCACGATGAGCAGGAGGCCAGCAATCCCCAGCCATATCCGGTGTGCCTCGGCGCTGTCGAACACCCTGATCAGGTGGAAGATCCCCGAGATGATCATGAGCAGGCCGATCAGCACGGCGATGACGTTGAGCGAGGTGGAAGGGTGGAAGGCTAGGATCAGCCCGAGGATCAACGTGATGACGCCGAGGAAGATCGTCGTCTGCCAAGCGCGGGCTAGCCCGAAAGCTGGAGGCAGGTCTGTCCCAGGTTGTTCCATTTGCATGTGCCACACCTTCTTGCAGGACTGGGCGCGCGTCAAGCCGCGGACTTGCTCCACTCCGCGGCGGCAATCCGATGCTGGACCCGGCGCTTGAAGCGGGCATCACCCATTTCGGATGAAGGTCCACCGGGCCGTGCCTCGCCGACCACCATTGCCTTCCCGGCCTGATCACGTTCCTGGCCGCTCTTCATCGTGGCCTTGCAGTTTCTCGGCGAACTGCTGGGCGTTGACCTGGGCGTAGTTGCCGTAGCAGTTATTGAACAGCACGTGCGTGATATCGGCGTCGTCGGCCAGGCCCCGGATCCTGGGCGCCCATTCAGCTAGCTCGCCATCGCTGTAGCGGTAGCCGAACCGCTCGTAGATGTCCTTGCTGTCCCACTTGTCGGAGTGGCCGTGCATACGGACCAGGGCCAGGTCGCTGGTGGCAGCCAGCACCGGGGGGATCGAGCTGGGGTAGCCCTGCGGCATGTCCACGCACACGTAGGGCAGCTGATGCGAGGCCAGGAACCCCAGGGTCTCTTCCTGGTTGTCCGGCGTCATCCAGGTGCGGTTGCGGAACTCCACGCATACCCGGTCTGGCGCGGCCCGTTGGGCGCAGGCCAGGATGTAGTCCTTGCGGGACCGGGAGATGGGGAACCAGGGCGGGAACTGCAGCAGGATCGCGCCGAGCTTTCCGGCCTGGCGGAGCGGCTCGAGCGCGGCCAGGAACCGGTCCCAGGCCTGATCGGCCACTGCCGGGTCGACGTCCTTGAGGTACACCCGGTCCTTGCCGGTCGTGCCCGCCGCCTCGCGCAGGTCGGCGGGCAGTGCCTTGACAGGGGTGGGGTGCTGGGTGAACAGGCTGAACGCCTTGACGTTGAAGGTGAATCCGGCCGGGGTCCGCTCCGCCCAGGACCTGGCGGTCTGCTCGGCGGGCAGCGCGTAGTAGGTGGCGTCGACCTCGACCAGCGGGAACTGCCGAGCGTAGAATCGCAGCCGTTTCTCCGGCGTGTCCGCCTCGGGCGGGTACCAGCCGGATGCGATCAGCGTCTTATCCGTCCACGATGCCGTTCCCACCAGGACCTGCCCCATATCCGCAGCCTATGAAACGCGGCGGAACGCCCCGGGGCCAGGCCCGCCGCGCGGCCGCCGGGCAGCCTCAGGACCGTGCGGCTACCATCGAGCAGATGCGACGCAACGCCAGCACCGTGGTGATCCTCGTCGGCTCGGTACCGGGCGAGGTCCTGGCCGCCGTCGGACGATCCATGAACGTGGCCCTGATCCGGCCGGAGGATCCCGGGGCTGACGACGGCGCCGGCATGGCGGCGGCCGCCGAGGCGCTGCGGCGGGCCGGGCGGGCCACCTCGCCCTATGCGCTGGTGCCCGCCGACCCGCTAGCAGCAGTGGCCGCGAGCTGGCGGGCCATGTGGGATATCTGGCGGCAGCCAGGGCCGATCGGCTTCGAGCAGGAGGCGGCCAGGGCCGTGACCGCCTGGCGGGCGGGGCTGTTCGAGCTGCCCGACTACTACCTGGTCCTGGCTGCGGGTCCCGGCGAAAGCGAGGCCGACGCTCACGGGCCAGATTTCTACCTCGGGCCGGTGCGGTCGGCCCGCCCGCACCGGGTCGCCGTCGTCGCCGCGACCGAGCCCGCCCAGCAGGCCGCGGGCGTGCTGCATGCCCTCGGCTCGCTGCGGCACGGCCCGTGGTGGCCGGGCCTGGATGAGGTGATCGAGACGGCCCGCAGGTTCTATCCGGACAGCCTGGCCGGAGGTGATACGGCCCTGGCCGGCGGGCCAGCCGCCGACGCCCCGGGAGCTCCGCCGATGGCCGCGCCAGGGGCATCCGCGTTACGCTGTGCTTCATTGTCCTGGCGGGAGGGACCAGTGACGGCAGGACCCGGAGGCGAGACCGCTGTGGCGAGCCGCGGTCACCTGCGAGCCTCGCATGCCGAGCGCGAGCATGTGATCGACACGCTCAAGGCTGCATTCGTGCAGGGCCGCCTGGCCAAGGACGACTTCGACGCGCGGATCGGCCAGACGTTCGCCTCGCGGACCTACGCCGAGCTGGCCGCGATCACCGCCGACATCCCCGCCGGGCTGGCCGCGGCCCGCCCGCTGCGCAAGCCCGTCCGGGCGCTGAGCCGGGCGGAAATGGCCGCCGCATGGGGGATGTACGGCATCGTCTTGACAGTGATCTTGACGATCGCTGTCGTCCCCGGCCAGACCACCATCGGGGCGATCGCCGTCACCGCCGCGGTCATCTATTCCGCTTTCTGGCTGCTGGGCGGGGTCATGATGGTGACCTCGCGCCGCGGCTGGCCGCGTCCCTACGCAGACTCCCTGAGACCAGGCCGGGCCGTTGACCGAGGCCGTCTGGTCAGCAGCGCCAGAGTCCAGGGTCAGTGCCTCAGCCAAGCTCGCGGAGGCGCTCTGCCGCCTTCTCGGGGATGACATCGTTGGCGAACGCACCCATGCCCGACTCCGAGCCCGCCAGATACTTCAGCTTGTCCGGCGCGCGCCTGATGGTGTACAGCTCCAGGTGCAGCGCGAAGTCGTCGCGGTGCCGCACCGGCGCCTGGTGCCAGGCCGAGATGTAGGGCGTGGGCTTGCCGAACAGCCGGTCAAACCGGCCTAGCAGGTGCAGGTAGAGCTCACAGAACTCGGCCCTGGCCGCCTCTGCGAGTGCGGCCAGGTCGGGTACTCGCTGGCGCGGGTACAGGTGAACCTCATACGGCCAGTGCGCGGCGTACGGCACGAACGCTGTCCAGTGGCTGCCCTGGAGCACGATCCTGGCCGAGTCCGCCTGCTCAGCCGCGAGGATGTCGTCGAACAGGTTGCGGCCCGTTCGGCCCCGGTAGCCGGCGCACGCCCGGAGCATCCGGTCGGTCCGCGGGGTGACGTACGGGTAGGCGTAGATCTGCCCGTGCGGGTGCGAGAGCGTCACTCCTATCTCGGCGCCCCGGTTCTCGAAGCAGTAGACCTGTTCCACGCTGTCCATCCGCCCGAGCTCGATGGACCGGTCGACCCAGGCGGCCATGACGGTCGCGGCCTGGGCCGGGCTCAGGTCAGCGAAGGAGGCGTCATGGCGCGGGCTGAAGCAGACGACCTCGCACCGGCCGACGGCGGGACGGCTGGCCAGCAGCGTGCCCGGGCCCGTGGCAGGCACCTCGGCAGCGTGCCGCCTCGGCCCGTTCCCGTCATCATCACCCTGGCGGGCGCCGAGTGTAGGGAAGCGGTTCTCGAAGACGACCACCTCATAGTCGGGGGCTGGGATCTCGGTCAGGCTTTCCGCTGTGGAGGGGCAGAGCGGGCACTGGCCGGCGGCGGGCTGGAAGGTGCGGTCCTGGCGGTGGCTGGCGATGATCACCCACTCGCCCAGCAGTTGGTCCCAGCGGGCCTGCGACTGGACCTGCACCCTGGGGAGCTGCCGCCGGTCGGGATACTCGTCCGGCCGTTCCGGGACCTCGCCGAAGTACATCAGCTCCCGGCCGTCGGCGAGCCTTATCTCGGCCTTCCGGACCCGCTTGTCGCCGTAGGTCATAGGCCTATGATTTCAGCGCGCCAATGTGACCAGGGGAGCCTTCGACATGGAGCAGGCGCTGCAGTCCCTGGCGTACCCGGATCTTAACCGTGGTCGCCGACAGCCAGCGCCCCTGGGCGGATGCAGGCTTGAACTTCAAGCGGCGCAGGAGGAAGAGTTAGGACGGTCACCACAACTCGAAGGAGCGTCGATGAAGACCAAGGCAGCCGTCGTCTACGAGCCGGGCAAGCGCATCGAGCTGGAGGAGCTGGACCTGGACGGGCCGCAGGCCGGCGAGGTGCTGATCCGCTACACCCACGCGGGCCTGTGCCACTCCGACCTTCACGTCATGAACGGCGATCTCGAGGCGCGGATGCCAATGGTGCTCGGGCACGAGGGCGCGGGAATCGTCGAGGAGGTCGGGCCGGGCGTGACCCGCGTGGCTCCCGGCGATCACGTGGTGTGCTCGTTCATCCCGAACTGCGGCACCTGCCGGTACTGCGCGACCGGGCGCCAGTCGATCTGCGACTGGGGGGCGACGATCCTGGAGGGCTACCTGCCCGGCGGGCGGTTCCCGCTTACTGGGCCCCGCGGCCAGTACGGCACCATGTGCATCCTCGGCACCTTCAGCCAATACGGCGTGATCCACCAGAACTCGGCGGTCAAGGTCGACGACGACCTGCCGCTGGACAAGGCCGTGCTCGTCGGCTGCGGGGTGCCGACCGGATGGGGTTCCGCCGTGTACGCCGCGAAGGTCTCTCCCGGCGACACGGTGGCGATCTACGGCATCGGCGGCATCGGCATCAACGCGGTCCAGGGCGCCCGCTACGCCGGCGCGAAGAATGTGGTCGCGATCGACCCGCTGGAGAACAAGCGGGAGAAGGCGATGGAACTCGGCGCTACCCACGCGTTCGCAACCGCCGAGGAAGCACAGGCGGCGATCACCGACCTGACCCGGGGCCAGGGCGCGGACTCGGCCATCCTCACCGTCGACCTGATGACGGCCGAGGTCGTCGGGGCTGGGTTCAACGCGGTCGGCAAGGACGGCGTCGTGGTCGTCACCGGGCTGAACAAGCTCCTTGAGCCGACCATCCAGCTGCCTGGCACGATCTTGACTCTGTTCCGCAAGAGCCTGAAGGGCAGCCTGTTCGGCGACTGCAACCCGACCTATGACATCCCCAAGCTCCTCGGGCTGTACCAGGCCGGCGACCTGAAGCTGGACGAGATCATCACCCGTACCTACACCCTGGATCAGGTCAACGAGGGCTACGACGACCTGCTGGCCGGCAAGAACGTGCGCGGCGTCGTAGTCCACGAGCACTGACGCGGGCGCGCAGAGCGGCGAGCACCGACCCGATGTCGATCCAGGTTGTCGGGCGCCAGCGTGAGCTGGAGCTGGTCCGGGCCGCGCTGGCATCAGGTGCCCACATCCTGCTCGAGGGACCGCCAGGCACCGGCAAGTCCACCCTGCTCCGGCAGGTCGCGGAGTCCCGGCGCACCGAATTCGTGCTGGTCGAGGGCAGCGCCGAGCTGACCCCGGCCCGGCTGATCGGATCCTTTGACCCGGCGCTGGTCCTGGAGCAGGGATACCGGCCGGAGAACTTCTCCGACGGCCCGCTGGTGCGGGCCATGCGCGAAGGCGGGCTGCTGTACGTCGAGGAGCTCAACCGGGTTCCGGAGGAGACGATCAACGTGCTGCTGACCGTCATGTCCGAGGGCGAGATCAACGTGCCCCGGCTCGGCCGCGTCCCCGCGGGCCGGAACTTCCGGCTGGTCGCGGCCATGAACCCGTACGACTCGGTGGGCACCTCCCGGCTGTCGATGGCCCTGTACGACCGGACCTGCCGGATCTCGGTGGGATA
>JASHYW010000262.1 GCA_030042885.1 Streptosporangiaceae bacterium
GGGCGCCGGTTCACCTGGTGCGCGACGGGCCACGAGGCTGCGGTCGAGACGCCGGCCGGGGAGGCGAGCCGAATGAACGCCGCACGCGCTGCTGCCTCCCCGGCCAGCTCACCTGGTTCGGCCGGCCCGGCCAGGGCGGCGAGCATCCGCTCGAGGTCATGCATCTCCTGGGGCGCGTCGGGGGGGATAGCGCGTCCGTCGAAGATCATGTCCAGCAGCGGTTCGTCATGCTCGCCGCCGGGCCGGCTGGGAGTGGGGAATCCAGGCATCTCACTGTGCGAAGCGTCTGGCACGCTCATTGCGTTACACCCGCCCGCTCCAGGTGTCCGGCCAGCCGCCGCAGGGCGCGGTGAGCGGCCACCCGGACCGCGCCCGGCGACTTGCCCACGATGCTGGCCACGTCGGCCACCTCCAGTCCGGCCACCACCCGCAGCATGACGACCTCGGCCTGATCCCGGGGCAGCGTCGCGATCAGCGTGACCACGGCCCGCGCCGAGATCCCGTCCAGCGCCAGGTCGGCGGCGTCCGGGGCCAGCGGCGGCCCGGCCGCCTCGCTCACCGCGAGCGGCACGGCGGCACGACGGGCCCGTGACCGCCCGGCATCGGCCGCCCGGTGCCGGGCGATGGTGAACAGCCACGCCCGGAACGCCTGCTCCTCGCCCCGGAAGCCCGTCAGGCCCGTCACCACGTGCAGCCAGGTGTCACCGGCCACGTCCTCGGCCTCGGGCGTGATCACACGCAGGTACCGCAGCAGCGCGGGCTGCACGTCTGTGAAGAGCCGGGCGAAGGCCGTCTCATCGCCGGCTTGGGCCCGGGCCAGCACGACCTCGAACGCGGCACCGATCACCGGTCAAGTATCGACCCGGCCCGCCCCTCGGCGCAGGACAAATCGTGACCCTCCCGCCCTTACACACGGCGGACCGGGCGACCCGGGCCGGACTGCGGGTAGTATCCCTGACCATGCCAGGCCGCACCGTCACGCTGACCGGCTGGGGCCGGATCTCGCCGTCAGTGGCCGAACTGGCCGAGCCGGCCACCGCCGCGAGCGCCGCCGGGCTGCTGGGCAGCCGGGCCGCCGCCCGCGGCGTCATCCCCCGCGGGCTCGGCCGCAGCTATAACAACGCCGCGCAGTGCGCGGGCGGCGTGGTGATCTCGACCGCCAGGCTGAACCGGATCCTCGGCCTGGACGCGGCGACCGGCCTGGTGACGTGCGAAGCGGGTGTCAGCCTGGAACAGCTCATGGTCGCCGGGCTGCCCGCGGGCTGGTTCGTGCCGGTTTCCCCGGGCACCAGGCAGGTGACCGTCGGCGGCGCCATCGCCGCCGACGTGCACGGCAAGAACCATCACGTGGCGGGCAGCTTCGCCCGGCACGTCCGGTCGTTCGAGATCGTGCTGCCCGGCGGCGAGCCGCGGACGGTGACCCAGCAGTCCGACCCCTCGCTGTTCTGGGCCACGGCGGGCGGCATGGGGCTGACCGGACTGATCGTCCGGGCCACCGTTCAGCTGAAGCGGGTCGCCACCTCACGGGTCCGGGTGGACACCGTACGCACCGCCGACATCGACCAGACGATGGCCACCCTGGCCGAGCACGACCGCAGCTACGGGTACACGGTGGCCTGGTCGGACAGCCTGGCCCGGGGGGCCAGCCTGGGGCGTTCTGTGATCACCAGCGGCGACTTCGCCGAACCGGCCGACCTGCCGCCCGGCGGCCGCGAGGACCCGTTCGCGTTCCGGCCCGGCGCCCGGCTGGCCGTCCCGCCCTGCGTCCCGCCCGGGCTGGTCAACCGGTACACAGTCGCCCTGGCCAACGAGGCGTGGTACCGCAAGGCACCTCGCTCGCGCCACGGGGAACTGCAGGCCATCGGCACGTTCTTCCACCCGCTGGACGGGATCAGGAACTGGAACCGCGTCTACGGCCCCGGCGGGTTCCGGCAGTACCAGTACGTCCTGCCGTTCGGCCAGGACGCCGCCGTGCGCCGGTCGTTCGAGCTGGTCAGCGGGGCGCGCGCGCCGTCCTTCGTGACCGTGCTCAAGCGCTTCGGCGCGGGCGACGACGGGCTGCTCTCGTTCCCCATGGCGGGCTGGACGCTCGCGCTGGACTTCCCCGCGCGCACGCCGGGGCTGGCCGGGCTGCTCGGCCGGCTTGACCGGCTCGTGGCCGACGCCGGCGGCCGCGTCTACCTGGCCAAGGACTCGCGGGTGCCACCCGGGGTGCTGGCCGAGATGTACCCGCGGCTGCCCGAATTCGCCAAGCTGCGAGCCGAACTCGACCCGGCCGGGATCTTCGCCTCCGACCTGTCCCGGCGCCTCGGACTCTAGCTGACCGGAGCCGCGTGGCGGATCGCGGAGGCTGACCCCGGCGGCTCCAAGGTGGCGGACGCCGCCGGTCCGGACGCATGATGCATGTAGCGGCAATTGGCGGGCATGCAGCGCCACGAGCACGCCACCCCGGTCACCATGATGTCCTCGATACGGCAGCGAGGCCCGTTGTGGTCGATGAGTGGGCGGAGGACGCCGAAGGCGGCGATCCGGTCTGCTGGGCGCACCTGGTCTGCCCCGAGTGCGGGGCCATGGAGAGCGAGGGGCACCTCGCGGGCTGCAGCGTGGGGCCGGCCGCGGGCCAGCTCCCGTGACTGTCGCCCTTGCTCACACGAAGGCGCCGGTCCCGGTGATTGCGCGGCCCACGATCAGGGTGTTGATCTCGCGGGTGCCCTCATAGGAGTAGATGGCCTCGGCGTCGG
>JASHYW010000034.1 GCA_030042885.1 Streptosporangiaceae bacterium
GGCCATGGCGCAGGAGACCCGACAGACTCAAGGGGGTGGAGCGGTTGGCCGTCTCCGGGTTGATCGCTCGGCTAGAGTACGCCGGGAAAGCGCCAGGACGGACGGCGGCCGACGGTGGTCCACGGGACAGTACGGGACGGGACCGACCCGTGCGGACGGCGGACGGGCCGGGCGGGTCGGAGCGGAAGGGACGACGATGCAGGAACTGCGCTTCGTCGCGGTAAGCGAGGACGGCTGCTACGCGGTCCTCGCCATACCAGGGCGGAGCGCACGCTTCACGCTGCCGATAGACGAGCGGCTCAGGGCCGTGGCCCTGGGTCAGACCTCCCGGCTTGCGCAGTACGAGATCGAAGTGGAGAGCCCGTTGCGACCCAAGGAGATCCAGGCACGAATCCGGGCCGGGGAAACGGTGGAGGAAATCGCGGACGCGGCCGGCATCGCGGTCGAGCGCGTGCGCTGGTTCGAGGGACCGGTCCTGGCCGAACGCGCCTACATGGCCGACCAGGCGCAGACGGCGTCGGTTCGCCGCCACGGAGACTCGAGTCCGGGCCCGCGACTCGGCGAGATCGTGGCCGAGCGGCTGAACGCGGCCGGCGCCGCACCGGAGGACGCACAGTGGGACGCGAGAAAGCTCGGCGACGGCACCTGGCAGGTCCAGCTCACCTTCACCTCCGGCGGCCGCCTGCACCTGGCCGAGTGGGTCTTCGATCCACGCCGCAGGCACGTGATGCCTGCCGACGACAACGCCGCTCGCATGTCGCTGCCTGGCGCCGAGCCGCCCCAGCCCGCCTCGCCGCCCCCCGGCGAGGCCACCGTCACCCGGCTGGCACCGAGGCTAAGCGGGCCCGCCACTCACGGGGCCGCCACTCACGGGGCCGCCACTCACGGGCCCGCCACCCACGGGCCCGCCGCTCCTGCCTCAAGCCACAGCGCAGCCGGCGCTCCGGCGCCGGGGCCCGGCCTTTCCGCCGGGCACGGACCGGGTGCCGGATGGGCCAGGCACGAGCGCCAGGGTCCCGGGCGTCCGGCCATTTCCGAGCCCGAGGTGCCCGCAGCCCCCGAGCCGGTTCAGGCGCCCCTGGCCGCCACCGCGGACGCTGCGTGCGAGGACTATCCGCCCGGCCTCGCGCCTGCCGAGAAGGGCGCGGCACCGGCGGCCCTGCAGCCTGCCCCGGCCACGCCTGTCCCGCCGCCGGCTCCCGTCGCCGAGCATGCCGGGCGCCAGAGCCGCAAGACGGCGCGCAGCAGGCGCTCCTCGGTCCCGTCCTGGGACGAGATCATGTTCGGCAGTTCCCGCCAGCAAGACTGACCTCCGCACGTCCTGCTGTCAGGTTCCCCGGGAGCCTGACAGGGCGAGCAGAATGAGCAGAACGCGCAGCTGACGCCCGCCGACACCGATGGTGCGCCCAGCCCCGTCCCGCACCTGAAGCGGGCCGAGCAGCCCGATACGCAGCCCGCCCGGCATCGGCCCTCTCCGGCTCTCCGTTTCCGTGCCCGTACTCCCGCCCGTTCAAGCCGGTTCCCCCGGATCATTCAACCCGTCGCATAACCCTACGCTTCCTAACGGGCCAGGTTCTAATATCAACCGTCAGCAAGAAGGGGACAGAGGGTGACGTCAGGGCAGAGCCGGATTCGCCGCCGCGGGCGCTCGGCAACGCGATGCGCGGCGGCCACCGTGCTGGCGGCGGCCCTGACGCTGGCCGGCTGCGGGACCGCTGGTCAGGGCGCGCCGGTCGCGCCGAGGACGATGTCGGTGAGCAGCGTGGCCTTCACCGCCAGCGTCCTCCCGCGGCGCTATACCTGCCACGGGGCCGGAATCAATCCCCCGCTCGACTGGTCGGGCGCGCCGACCGGAACCAAGAGCTTCGCACTTGTGGTGGACGACTCTTCGGCGCCGATCACGCCGTACATTTACTGGCTCGTGTTCGACATTGGTCCCGGCACCACTGACATCCAGGAAGACTCACTGCCGACAGGGGCACGCCAGGCCCTGAACAGCGCAGGTACACCCGGCTACGACGCGCCATGCCCCACCCATTCTCACTCGTACCGTTTCACGGTTTATGCGCTGAACACCTGGCTCAGCCAGGGAAATGGCGCCTCCTTGGCCGCGGTTTTGACGGCGATCGCGTCCGCCGCAATCGGCCGCGGGCGAATAGTCGTAACCGGGCATCCGTGATCAAGTCGTGATCAATTCGATACATTTCGTAATCGCCGTTTAACAGAACTTTTTCAATCGTGTGACGCAGTCCCCACTAGTGAGCAAGAATCGGTGACGATCAGCGGGTTCAGGGCGCTCGCGACTGCGCGGAAGGCTCGCGTCATCGGCCGCGAAATGCCTCGTTGGCGTCCCAAAACCCCACCAGGCCGGCATTCTGGACGGAGAGCATGATTCTGGTCGCGGGACTCGCTATCGCGGGACTGGCCGGCATCGCAGCGGCCTTCTACTACAGCATGCGCCCGGGCAGTTCCCGGGTCCGGGCAGGCGCAAGGCCGGGCCAGGCCGGAGCCGCACGGTTCGCAGGGAGCCGGGGCCGGAATTCACGGCCCACGTCCTCCAGCGCCGCTAGATCCTCGAGTTCTGCCAGGCCGGCTGGCTCCACGAGCGGCCGAGCCGCGGGTCGCACCCGGCCCGAGCCGATGACCGGCTCCGCCGGGGCCGACCCGGTGACCAGGCCCGGCGAGGATTCGGCACCCCTGGTCGCCGGCCGCAGGACTCACCGCGAGGCATCCACGGGGCCGCGGCGGCGCGTCGCCTGGCGCAAGGGGACCGACGTCGACCAGGAACTCTGGCCGATCGAGACGTTCGGCGGCGTTTCCGATGAGCAGTTCTGGGACGACCTGGCGGCAGACAAGCCGCTGGCCGCCACGGCGCGCACCGCCCAGGCCGATTCCGGCCCCGGCACGCAGCCGACGAGGGCATATCCCGCGACGAGGCTGGCAGCTGCCGACCGGACCGCGGTGCAGCCCGTCCAGGCGGCCGCCACGCGGCCCCCGATGGCGACTCAGCCCTACCCGGCCACGACCCAGCCGTCGCCGACCGCGACCCAGCCGGTTCGCGCTGCCCATCAGCCGACCGAATCGCGGGGGCGCCGGAGCGCGGCGGTCGGCGGTCCCGGCAGCGACGAGGATCCGCTGACGAGCCCGGCTTACTCGCTCAGGCCGAAGGGAGCCGTCGACGGGCGCTCGTACCAGTCATCGAACCGGTCCAGGGACCTGACCCGCGAGCAGTACGAGACCATCCTTTCGCAGGAGACACAGGTCCTCGGGAACGGCCGGGCGGACGAGGCCGGGCCCGATCGGCTGCGGGCGGATCCGCTGCGGACTGGCGGGTACCTGGCCGATCCGCTCCGCCCGGGCGGATACTCGCCGGGCTCATCGGCCTCCGCGGGCACGACCGGCACTCCCGCGTACCAGCCTGGCCCGGGATCGGCGGGCCGGTACGGCGGTACCGCTGCTGACCCTTACCCCGGGCAGCCCCGCAGCCAGCCGACTCGGTCCACTCAGTCCACGAGCACGCCGCCGTACGGTGACATGTACGGATACCGGAATCCGGTCGGCCCAGCCGACGACCCCAGGAGGGCCAGCGGCACCTTGGGGCATGGCAGGCCGGGCGGCAACGGCCTCGGCGAAGGGAACTGGGGCTCGCACCGTGCCCATCCTCCGGTGAACGGCTACCCCGGCCCGTACGACCCCTGGGGAAACGGCCGCCGTTAACCGGCCTGTGCTGGCCTCGAGCACACTAGGTTCATGCCCGAGGGAGACGTGGTCTGGTACACCGCTCGCCGCCTGCACGCGGCGCTGGCGGGGCGGGCGCTGACCCGCAGCGACTTCCGTGTCCCGCGGCTGGCCACCGCCGACCTGACCGGTGACGTCGTGACCGAGACGGCCTCCCGCGGCAAGCACCTGCTCACCCGTACCCGAAGCGGCCTGACCGTGCACACTCACCTGCGCATGGACGGCGCCTGGCGGGTCCGGCCCGCGGCCGAGCCGATCAAGGACAGCCACCGGATCAGGCTGGTGCTCGCCAATGACGACTGGCAGGCCGTCGGGTATCAGCTCGGCGTCGTCGAGCTCATCCGGACGAGCGACGAGCCGCAGGTCACCGGGCATCTCGGCCCGGACCTGCTCGGCGCGGACTGGAATCGCGCCGAGGCGGTGCGGCGGCTGAGCGCCGAGCCTGACCGTGCCATCGGCGAAGCCCTGCTCGACCAGCGCAACCTGGCGGGGATCGGCAACCTCTACAAGGCCGAGGTCCTGTTC
>JASHYW010000263.1 GCA_030042885.1 Streptosporangiaceae bacterium
TCGACGCCGAGCGAGGCGAGCAGCGTGCTCATCCGCCCGGCGGCCTCGCGGAACTGGGCGTAGGTCAGCACGAGGTCATCCATGCGGAGGGCCGGGTGGTCCGGGTGGCCGGCCGCCGCCTCCTCGAGCAGGGAACTGAGATTCGTCATGACACCTCCAGTCGGCGCCCGGCCGGGATACCCGGACCGGGACGGGCCCATGCCGCAAGCATGCCGCCTCAGCGCGGCGGTGGCTAGCCCCGGCCGATGTACGGCATCTTGGTGGCCGTGATCGTGAGGAACTGGACGTTCGCGTCAAGCGGCAGCGAGGCCATGTACAGCACCGCGTCGGCGACATGCCGGGCATCGAAGACGGGCTCGGCGGCGATGGATCCGTCGGCCTGTGGCACGCCGCGGCCGAAGCGCTGGGTCATCTCGGTGGCCGCGTTGCCGATGTCGATCTGCCCGCAGGCGATGTCGAAGGCCCGGCCGTCCAGCGACAGCGACTTGGTGAGCCCGGTGATCGCGTGCTTGGTGGCGGTGTAGCAGATGCTGCCGGGCCGCGGGCTGTGCGCCGCGATCGAGCCGTTGTTGATGATCCGGCCGCCGCGCGGCTGCTGGGCCTTCATCATCCGCACCGCGTGCTGGGCGCACAGGAATGCGCCGGTGAGGTTGGTGTCGACCACGCGCTGCCAGCTGGCCAGGTCGATCTCATCGGGCGGCCCGGCCGGGCCGGACAGGCCCGCGTTGTTCACCAGCAGGTCAACACGTCCCCAGCGGTGGCGGACGAGGTCGAACAGGGCGGCGACCGAGGACGGCGACGTCACGTCGGCCGGGGCGGCGAGCGCGGATTCCGCGGGCGCGCCCGATGCCTCGGCGGTCTCGCGCAGCGCGCCGGCTCGCCTGCCCGCCAGGGCGACCTGCCAGCCCGCGCCGAGCAGCGCCAGGCTGATGCTCCGCCCGAGCCCGGAGCCCGCCCCGGTGACCACGGCCACGCCCATCGCCACGCTCCTGTCCGGCCGCCCGGTTGTCTTCAGGGAACGACGGTCACCGGCCACCGGCCGGCCTTGACCAGCCGCACCGCCAGCGATCCCACCCACCTGTGCCCGGCCTGGGTGGACGCGCCGACGACGACGAGATCGGCGTGCACTTCGTCGGCGACCCGCCGCAGCTCGTGATACGGGTCGCCGAACGCGGTGATGAACGTGAGCGGCACGCGCAGGGTCTCGGCTGCTTCCTCGGCCCGGCGCCGCAGGTCCGCCGCGATCTCCGCGTTCGCCCGGTCCTGTTCGGCGAGCACGGCCGCCCCCGCGCCCGCCCCGGCGCCGTACAGCACGGCACGCTGCTCCACGTACACGCAGATCAGGCGGGCACCCTGGCGCCTGGCCAGCCCGGCCGCGTAGGCCGCCGCCCGCAGCGACGTGACGGAATCATCGATTCCCACCAGGATGACAGTGGGCCCGTCGCTGGCCAGTTCGAAGGCTGCGCCTTCCGCATCCGTCACAGCCGAATTATAGGAACAGATCAATTAACCGGAACCGACCGTGGTGCCCGCATCAGGCGAGCGTGAGAGCCAGCACTCGGCGGGCAGCTCCGGTCCCAGCTGCCAGGCGTCGGCCGCGATCCGCCACGCGCCGTCCCGCTGCGGCCGCACCACCGCGCAGCCCGGGCCGCCTCGGCCACCGCGAGGCTCTCCGCGTGCAGTTCCACCGCCCTGGCGTACCGGCCCTGCTCCCGGGCCACGCTGCCGAGGAGCGCAAGCGCGCCGGCGGTGCCCCGGGTGTCGTCCAGCTCGCGGTACGGCCGCAGTGCCGCCTCCAGCCGGCGTACCGCCGGCGCGTAATCGCACTGCAGCAGGGCCAGCCGGCCGCTGCCGAGCAGCGCCTTGGCTCGCAGCTCCGCGGGCGCGTCGGGGTAGGAGGTGACGGCCTCGTCCATCCACTGCCGGATCTCGTGGTAGTAGCCGCGAAGGCAGGCAAAGCGGTCCAGTGACCCCGCGATGCGCAGCGCGGCCGCCGGGTCGTCCGATTCCTGCGCGAACTCGAACGCCCTGCGCAGATTGGGCAGCTCGCTGTCGACCCGGTCGAGCTCGAGATCGAGGCCGGTGCCCGCTGCCTCGGCCCCCTCGATGCGGGCCGCGGCCGTCTCCGCGAGCTCGCTGAAATAGGCCAGCTGTGCCTGCTGTACCGGTCCGGACTCGGCCGCCCCGGCGAGCCGGTCCCGCGCGTAATCCCTGATCGTGGCCAGCAGGTGGTAGCGCGAGTCGCTGCGGGTGTGTTCCACCCGCAGCAGGGACTTGCGTCCGAGGCGGCCAGGGCCGACGCCGTGAGAGCCGACCCGGCTCCCGGCAGCGAGAGCGGCGGCACCTGCCAGTTGAGCTCGCCCTCCACGCCGAGGGCCTCGCGGCTGGTGGCCAGGACGGTCAGGGCCGGGCAGGCCGCGAGCAGGTCTTCGGTCAGCCGGGCCGTCGCTCCCGCGAGTCCAGGAAAAGGTAATCTGACGGGCATGGATGAGAACCGTGCCCGCCGGGTGACTGACGCGCTGAGGGACCGCGGCATCAACGCGCATCTGCTGAACTCCGGCATCGACGCGTACGCGGTGCAGGTGCCGGCCGGCAGCGGACGCGAGGCCATCTGGGGCTCCGAAGGCACCACGGGCCTGGAAGCCGAGGTCATGCTGGACGGGGACCTGGTGGGCTTCATTCCGGAGATTCCCGGGTCGGAGGACTTCGACGAGGCCCAGATCGTGGAGGCCATCGCCCGGGCCGACTACGACCAGCCCGTCGGGCACGAACGCGACGAGGCCCCTCCGCCGGGCGCGCCACTGGCCCACGAGGGCGGCGTCTTCCGTCGCTTCATCGGCGGCTTCCGCTACGACAGCGAATAGTCATCCCGGGCCCGCACCCCGGCCGCGGGCCGTCCGCCGCACCCCGGCCGTCCCGCCGCTCCCGCTGACCCCATCCTTCCCAATTCGCCGGGATTTCCTGGGAGGATCCGGGCTCATGGGAGGATCCGGTGCACTGGGATGCCCCAAACCCTCCCGCAAGCCCTAATCCTCCCCGATCATGTGGAAAGGCGACTCGCGGACGCGGGCGGAGCTGGCGGAGGGAGCCCGGTCAGGTGCGGCTGGCGACCTGGAACGTGAACTCGGTGAAGGCGCGGCTGCCGCGGCTGCTGGAGTGGCTGGCCGAGACCGGGCCCGATGTGGTCGGCCTGCAGGAGACCAAGGTGGCGGCGGCCTTGTTCCCCTCGGCCGAGGTGGAGGAGCTCGGGTATGAGGTCGCCGCGCACGGCGACGGCCGGTGGAACGGCGTGGCGCTGCTGTCCCGGGTCGGCCTGGAACACGTCAGCCTGGGCTTTCCCGGTGAGCCTGGGTACGAAGGCGAGCCGGGGGAGGCGCTGCTGCTGGACGAGCCCGGGCTGCGCCGCCCGGAAGCCCGGGCGATCGGCGCCGACTGCGGCGGCATCCGGGTCTGGTCGCTGTACGCGCCCAACGGCCGCGCCCCAGGGTCGGCGCACTACGCCTACAAGCTCGACTGGTACGCGGCGCTGCGCGGCGCGCTCGCGGCCGAACTCCAGGTGCAGCCCGCGCTGGTGGCGTTCGGTGATTTCAACGTCGCGCCGGCCGACGCCGACGTGTGGGACCCGGCGGTATTCGCCGGCTCGACCCACGTCACCCCGGCCGAACGGCAGGCGCTGGCCGATCTTCGCGCTCTCGGGCTGCGTGACGTGGTGCCGGCCCCGATGAAGGGGCCGCATCCGTTCACCTACTGGGATT
>JASHYW010000264.1 GCA_030042885.1 Streptosporangiaceae bacterium
GGCTCGGCGCGACGGCCATGATCGACATCAGCGACGGCCTGCTGGCTGACCTGGGGCACGTCGCGGAGGCCAGCGGCGTGCTCATCGACGTGGCCACGGACCGGCTCGGGCCCGGCGAGCCGCTGATCGCCGCGGCCCGCGCCGTAGCCGGCACCCGCCGTCACCCCGGCCCACCTCCCCTTCCCCCTTCTTTGGGCCGAACGGACCCTGGTGCAATGGCCGGGTCCGGCGACTCACCGCAGGCCGAAGCGCTGCGCTGGGTGCTGACCGGCGGTGAGGACCACTCACTGGTGGCCACGTTCGGCCCGGGCACGGCGCTGCCGGACGGCTGGACCGTGATCGGCGAGGTGCGCCCGGGCCGGGGCGTGCTGGTCGACGGCCGGGAGTGGGCCGGGCCGGCCGGCTGGGACCACTTCCGCTAGCGGAAGGCTCCGGGCGGGGCTAGCGGGTGACCTTGCCTGCCTTGATGCACGAGGTGCAGACGTAGATGCGCTTGGGCGTGCCGTCGACCATGGCGCGTATCCGCTGGACGTTCGGGTTCCAGCGGCGGCGGGTGCGGCGGTGCGAGTGCGAGACGTTGTTGCCGAAACCCGGCCCCTTGCCGCAGATGTCGCAGACGGAAGCCACGGTTCGCTCCATTGATTCCGGTGACGGGTCCTGGGTGCGGGCCGGTCGCTCCTGGGCGATTCCGGCAGCCGTCGAAGCCTACCCGATGCCCCGGCTCCGGCGCGAACTGAGCGGTGCGATGCTGAGCGAAGCGACGTGCGGGGGCCAGGGGGGTCGTCCCCTCGTGGCTGGCACTGTCAGCGGTCGCTTCTATGCTGCCAGGTGTGACCACGCTCAGCGAACCGCTGGACCGGGCGCTTGGCCCTCGGACGGGCAAGGCGCTCGAGGACGTCTTCGGCCTGCGGACGGCCGGCGATCTGCTGCGGCATTACCCACGCCGCTACTACACCCGCGGCGAACTGACCGACCTGTCCTCGCTGCGCGAGGGAGACCACGTCACCGTGCTGGCGCGGGTCGTGATGGTGGCCGACCATCCGCTGCCGTCGCTGCCGGGCCAGGGACGCCGGAGCCGTACCGAGGTGATCGTCACCGACGACCGGGCCCGGCTGGTCCTGACGTTCTTCTTCAATAACCGGCGCCGGCCCCGGTACCTGCGCGAACTCGTGCCCGGCATGATCGGCATGTTCGCGGGAACCGTGTCCAGCTTCCGCGGCCGCCGCCAGCTGGTCCACCCCGAGTGCGAGATGCTGCCCGGCGCGCCGCCCAACGCCGACCTGACCCCCGAGCTGGCCGCCGAGTTCGCCACCGAGCTGATTCCCGTGTACCCGGCCAGCGCCAGGTTCCCGTCCTGGCGCATCGCCAAGTCGGTCAGGACCGTGCTCGAGACGCTCGATGCCGGCGAGGACCCGCTGCCGGCCGAGCTCATCCAGCGGTACGGGCTGGCCGGGCGGGCCGAGGCGATCCGCGCCATCCACCGGCCGCTGGACTGGGAGGACCAGCGGCGGGCCAAGCACAGGCTCAAGTGGGACGAGGCCTTCATGCTGCAGGCGGCGCTGGCCCAGCGCCGCCTGGCGGCCGCCGCCATGCCCGCCATGCCGCGGCCGCGCGTGAGCGGCGGCATCGCCGAGGAGTTCGACGCCCGGCTGCCGTTCACGCTCACCGCGGGCCAGGTGGCAGTGGGCGAGACCATCGCCGGAGAGCTGGCCTGCGCCTACCCGATGCACCGGCTGCTGCAAGGGGAGGTCGGCTCGGGCAAGACCGTGATCGCGATCCGGGCCATGCTCCAGGTGGTCGACGCGGGCGGCCAGGCCGCCCTGCTGGCGCCGACCGAGGTGCTGGCCCAGCAGCACTACCGGTCCGTCACCGACATGCTCGGCCCGCTGGCCCAGGGCGGGCAGCTCGGCGCGGCCGAGCACGCCACCAGCGTCGCGCTGCTCACCGGGTCGGTGGCGGCCGCGGCGCGGCGGTCGGCGCTGTCCGACGTCTTCACCGGCGACGCCGGCATCGTCATCGGGACCCACGCGCTGCTGGAGGAGCGGGTCCAGTTCGCCGACCTCGGCCTGGTGGTCATCGACGAGCAGCACAGGTTCGGCGTGGAGCAGCGGGACGCGCTGCGCGCGAAGGGGGCCGAGGCCAGGCCGCACGTCCTGGTCATGACCGCGACGCCGATACCCAGGACGGTCGCGATGACCGTCTACGGGGACCTGGAGACCTCCACGCTGACCGAGCTGCCCGCCGGGCGGTCGGCCATCGCCACGCATGTGGTACCCGCGGCCGACAAGCCGAGGTACCTCGAGCGGGCCTGGGAGCGGGTCAGGGAGGAAGTCGGCCGGGGCCAGCAGGCCTACGTGGTCTGCCCGCGCATCGGCGACGGCCCGGACCCCGACTCTCCCGACGAGGCCGGTTATCCCGGCGACGACTTCGGGGGCGTGGACATGACCGGCGGCATCCCGCGCGGGGTGGTCCTGGGCCGGCGGCAGCCGCTGTCGGTGCTCGACGTGGCCGCGACGCTGGACGCGGGCCCGCTGGCCGGGCTGCGGCTGGGCATCCTGCACGGCCGGCTGCACCCGGAGGAGAAGGACCGGGTGATGCGCGAGTTCTCCGCGGGCGAGATCGGCGTCCTGGTGGCCACCACCGTGATCGAGGTCGGGGTCGACGTGCCCGAGGCCACCGTGATGGTCATCATGGACGCCGAGCGGTTCGGCGTGTCCCAGCTGCACCAGCTCCGCGGCCGGGTGGGCCGCGGGACTGCGCCGGGACTGTGCCTGCTGGTCACCGAGGCGCCGGCGGGCAGCCCGGCGCGGGAGCGGCTCGACGCGGTGGCCGCGACCCTCGACGGGTTCAAGCTGTCCCGGCTGGACCTCGAGCAGCGCCGGGAGGGCGACGTGCTCGGCGCCGCCCAGGCCGGGCGTCAGTCGAGCCTGCGGCTGCTCCGGCTGCTCGCCGATGAGGACCTGATCAGGCAGGCCAGGGACGACGCCACGGCCGTGGTCTCGGCCGACCCGGACCTGGCCGCCCACCCCGCGCTGCGCACCGCCATCGACGAGCTGCTCGGCGTGCAGGCCGAATACCTGGACAAGACGTAGGACGCCTCAGTGCGCCCGGCCCGGGGTCTTGCCTCGTGCAGGGGCGGGTCCGGTCGTGAAGGTGATGCCGGCGCGTCCCGTGGTGCATCGAGCGCGTCGTGCCCTGACGGGGCGAGGTGCGGCCGGCGCGGCACGGGCGTGCACGCGTAAGTGCACACTTAAGGAGTGGCACGCGTCATCGCCGGCGAGGCGGGCGGGCGGCGGCTGGCCGTTCCGGCCGGGCGGGACACCCGGCCGACGAGTGACCGCGCCAGGGAAGGGCTGTTCGCCACCATCACCTCGATCATGGGATCCCTGGCCGGTGCGCGCGTGCTGGACCTGTACGCCGGATCCGGCGCGGTCGGCCTGGAGGCCCTGTCCCGGGGCGCCGGGCACGTGCTGCTGGTGGAATCCGGGGCCCGGGCGGCCCGCGTCATCCGGGAGAACATCGAGGCGATCGGCCTGGCCGGCGCCGAGGTGATCATCGACCGGGTGGAGCGGGTGCTGGCCCGGGGGCCGGGGCCCGCGGGCGGCCGGTACGACATCGTGTTCGCGGACCCGCCGTACGCGATGGCCGACCGGGAGGTGTCCGCGATGCTGTCGCTGTTGGCCGGGGGGGACGAGGGCATCGCGGACCGGGCCTGGCTGGCCCCGGGGGCGCTGGTCATCGTCGAGCGCGCCACCCGGTCCGGGCCGGTGCGCTGGCCGGAGGGCTTCGCACCGGACCGGGCCCGCCGGTACGGCGAGGCGACCTTCTGGTACGGTCGCGCTCAGGCCCGGGGCTAGCAGGGAAGGAGTGGCACCGCGTGCTACGCGTCGTCTGTCCGGGTTCCTTTGATCCCGTCACCAACGGTCACCTCGACATCATCGGCCGCGCGGCCGGGCTGTACGACGAGGTGACCGTGGCCGTGCTGATCAACGTGACCAAGAACAGCCTGTTCACGGTGGACGAGCGGGTCGACATGCTGCGCGAGGTCACCAGCGGGTACGGCAACGTCAGGATCGACCGGTTCCACGGCCTGCTGGTCGACTTTTGCGCGGCCAACGGCATCTCCGCGGTGATCAAGGGGCTGCGGGCCGTCAGCGACTTCGAGTACGAGATGCAGATGGCGCAGATGAACTACCGGATGGCGAAGGTCGAGACGCTGTTCATGACCACCAATCCGCTGTACTCCTTCCTGAGCTCCAGCCTGGTGAGGGAGATCGCCAGGTACGGCGGGGACGTCAGCGGGCTGGTCCCCGAGCCGGTGCTGGCCCGGCTGCGTGACCGCCTGGCCGAGGAGTGAGCGGTCAACCCCGGCGTCCGGCCGAGGCCCGCGGGCTGCGCCCAAGTTGGGATTACCGCCCGCCGCCGGTAGGCTAGGCGCTCGGTTCTGCATAGCTATTCACGAGTACACCGTCATGCCCAACACACGCACCAACGCACCCCGTGGCGCGCTTGTCTTCGACATGCGCTCGCTCAGCCGTCAGGCGGGCTCCGCGCGAGCGTGCCAGCTGACCGTCCCGGCGCCCGAGGACCTGCGCGTCGAGCTGGCCTGCGTCCCCGCCGGCGCCAGCGTCGAGCTCGACGTCAGGTTCGAGGCCGTGACCGAGGGTATTCTCGTCACCGGGTCCGCGACCGCGCCGCTGACCGGCGAGTGCGCCCGCTGCCTGGCCCCGCTGGCCAGCACCGTGACGGCCAGCTTCACCGAGCTCTACCTGTACGGTGACGAGCGCCCCCGCGGATCTCGCCAGGCGCGCGACGGCCGCCGGGCGCACGACAAGCACGACAAGCACGACCTGTACGACCAGCACGACAAGCATGAACGGCATGACGAGTATGAGGAGCGGGACGACGACGAGCGCTACCTCGACGGCGACCTGCTCGACCTGGAGCCTGCCTTCCGCGACGCGGTGGTGCTGGCGCTGCCGATGTCACCGCTGTGCCGGGACGACTGCCCCGGGCTGTGCGTCGAGTGCGGTGTGCCACTGGCCGACGCGGGCCCCGGCCACCGGCACGAGGACGCGCCGGATTCCAG
>JASHYW010000265.1 GCA_030042885.1 Streptosporangiaceae bacterium
CCTGGCTGGTCTGGCCGGCCTGGAACGGAGTGGCCCAGGCCGCCTGCAGGTAGAGCGCGTCGGTCAGCACCCAGCCGATGTCATGCAGCGAGCCGGGAGCCAGCAGTTGCGGGATCTGACCTCGGGTCGCGGCCGCGATGGCCTGGTCGATCTCCCGGGTGGCCTGATCAGGGCTGCGTAGCAGCGGCGCCTGCGCCACGCCGGCGTCGTAGCCGGTGGCCAGGGCGTTCAGGTAACTGCGCAGGGTGACAAGCGTCGGGTCGGCCCAGACCTGGTCGCTGGCGTCCAGCGTCACGCCCGGTCCGTCCAGCGCGCGCAGCGCCGCGGACCGGGCCTGCAACCCGGCCTCGAGCGCCTGGCCGCTGGTCGCGGGCAGGTGCAGCACGCTGGCCATGGCCCGCGCAGTGCCGCCGCGGGCCCCGAGGTACGCCATGCCCAGCCCGCTGGCCAGGCTCGACGGCGACAGCACCAGGTTGGCCCGCGGATCGGTCCGGCACCAGGCGCCCAGCAGGTCCAGCCCAAACGAGGTGTCCGCCGCGCCATAAGGGCGCGGGTTCACGAGAGGCTCCCTGGCCGCCACGCCATGAGCCACGATCGGTCGCGTCTGCGACGGGTCCGTGCCGCATCCCGCCAGGACGAGCACGGTGATGGCCAGCCCGGCGGTGGCCAGTTGCTTGTTCATGCGCATCAGACGACGCGCGTTCCGGTCCGGTTGCACCGCGACCGGGAATTCCCGGCCGCACCTGGTGCGATCATCGGGGTATGCGGGATCGCACCATGTCATGGGCCGAGGTCGCCGGGCCCTCGGCCAGCGCGGCGAAAGTGCACGGCAGTCGCCCCGCCACCGCGCAAGCATAGGCGATGTGCCCGGCCGCGGACGGCCAGGTCAGGTGCAGCTCGCCGGCCAGCTCATCGGCGGCGAACTCGCACACCTGCCCGGCGCGGTCCCGGCTGGCACGATCGGCCGGGCGGCGGCGAGCGAACTCGCGCAGGGCGGCCATCTGCATCCAGGCGATCCGGGATTCCAGCCGGCCCGCGGCGGCGATGATGCCGACCAGCTGGTCATCGGACAACGGTCGGCGGCGGCGATAATGAGAAGGTGACAAGCGCTGCCGAGCGGATTCGCGGGCGTATCGGTGCGGCGATCTTCGAACGGGTCGCCGGGCCGCAGGGGCCGTCGCGGGCGCGGCGGATCCACCAGGCTCCGGGCGAGCGCTGGTTCCCGGAGGACCGGCCGGTCCGCCGGGTGCACGGTGATTCGTCGATGTTCATCGGCGGGATCAGGGCTCTGCTGCTGCAGTCGCTGCACCCACTGGCCATGGCCGCCGTGGCCGGGCACTCCGATTACCGCGGCGACCCGTGGGGGCGGCTGCAGCGGACCAGCTACTTCCTGGCCATCACGACTTTCGGCCGGGAAGCCGACGCGCGGCAGGCCATTGCGCGGGTTCGGGCGGTGCATCAGCGCGTGACCGGGACCACCGCCGACGGGCGGCCGTACGCGGCATCTGATCCTCGCCTGCTGACCTGGGTCCACATCGCCGAGACCGACAGCTTCCTGCGGGCCCACAGCCACTTCGGCACCCAGCCGCTGGACCAGGCCGGACGCGATGGCTACGTGGCCGACATGGCGATCATCGGCGCCGAGCTCGGCGTGCCCGACCCGCCGCGCACCGAAGCCGAGCTCGCCGAGCGGATCCGCGCCTACCGGGGCGAGCTGGCCGCGACCGAGCAGGCCCGCGAGGCCGCCCGGTTCCTGCTGCTGCACCCGCCGCTGCCGGCGATCGCACGGGCTCCGTACGGGGTGCTGGCGGCAGCGGCAGTCTCGCTGCTGCCCGGATGGGCCCGGCGGCCGCTCCGCCTGCCCCGCCTTCCGGTGACCGAGACCGTGCTGGTCCGGCCCGCCGGCCATGTCATGGTCCACGCCATCCGGTGGGCCACCACCGCGCCCCGCCCGGCCCCGGCTGCCTAGCCGCCGCATGGGGCCGCATAATGTCGGGTAGACATGCATGGTCGACGCAGTTTTCTACCCAGGTCCCCTGGTGCAGGGACTTTCGGCTCTGGCCCGGCCACATCAAGTCCGGGCCATAGTTGACTGGCCGTAACTATCGGCCAGGACTTCGGGTTACGCCGCGCCCCTTAGTCCCTATGCAGGAGGGATAGCCATGATCAGCGCAGACGTATTCGACGAATCACAGACGAGCCTCCCGGAGCTGGCCAAGTGGGTCCGCGAGATCGCCGAGCTGACCAAGCCCGACGACATCGTCTGGTGCGACGGCTCGCAGGAGGAGTGGGAGCGGCTGACGACCATGCTCGTCGAGAGCGGCACCTTCACGCGGCTGAACCCGGAGCTGCGCCCGAACAGCTTCTACTGCCGGTCCGACCCCGGTGACGTGGCCAGGGTCGAGAGCCGCACGTTCATCTGCTCGGAGAAGGAAGACGACGCGGGGCCGACCAACAACTGGATCCCGCCTGAGGAGATGCGCGCGACCTTCGCGGAGATCTTCGACGGGTGCATGCGGGGCCGGACTCTGTACGTGGTCCCGTTCTGCATGGGCCCGCTCGGCAGCAGCATCTCCCAGCTCGGGGTGGAGATCACCGACTCGCCCTACGTGGTGGTGTCGATGCGGATCATGACCAGGATGGGCACGCCGGCGTTGCGCCGGATCGAGGAGACCGGGTCGTTCGTCAAGGCGGTCCACTCGGTCGGCGCTCCGCTCGAGCCGGGCCAGGCGGACGTGCCGTGGCCATGCAACCCGGTCAAGTACATCTCGCACTTCCCGGAAAGCCGGGAGATCTGGTCGTTCGGCTCCGGGTACGGCGGGAACGCGTTGCTGGGCAAGAAGTGCTACGCGCTGCGGATCGCCTCGGTCATGGCCCGGGACGAGGGCTGGCTGGCCGAGCACATGCTCATCCTCAAGATCACCCCGCCCGGGCAAGAGCCAAGGTACATCGCGGCGGCCTTCCCGTCCGCGTGCGGCAAGACCAACCTGGCCATGCTGGAGCCCACCATCGAGGGGTGGAAGGTCGAGGCCATCGGCGATGACATCGCCTGGATGCGGTTCGGCCAGGACGGCAGGCTGTACGCGATCAACCCTGAGGCCGGGTTCTTCGGCGTGGCGCCCGGTACCGGGCTGAAGACCAACGCCAACGCGGTCAAGACCATGTGGGGCAACAGCATCTTCACCAATGTCGCGCTGACCGACGACGGCGACGTGTGGTGGGAGGGCCTGACCGATGAGCCGCCCGCGCACCTGACCGACTGGAAGGGCCGGGACTGGACCCCGGACTCGCCAGAGCCCGCGGCTCACCCCAACTCCCGGTTCACCACCCCGCCAGCCAGTGCCCGATCATCGCGCCGGAGTGGGATGATCCCGCGGGCGTGCCGATCTCTGCGATCCTGTTCGGCGGCAGGCGGGCCAGCACCGTGCCGCTGGTGATCGAGTCCTTCGACTGGGATCACGGGGTGTTCCTCGGCGTCAACATCGCCTCGGAGAAGACCGCCGCGGCCGAGGGCAAGGTCGGCGAACTGCGCCACGACCCGTTCGCGATGCTGCCGTTCTGCGGCTACAACATGGGCGACTACTTCGGGTACTGGCTGAAGATCGGGCAGACCCACGACCCGGCGAAGCTGCCGCGGCTGTTCTACGTCAACTGGTTCCGCAAGGACGCCAGCGGCAGGTTCGTGTGGCCCGGCTTCGGCGAGAACAGCCGCGTGCTGAAGTGGATCATCCAGCGGCTGTCCGGCGAGGCCCGGGCGACGCGGACCCCGATCGGGTATCTCCCGGTGCCCGGCTCGCTTGACCTGGACGGCCTGGAGATCAGCTGGGCCGACCTGGCTCTGCTGCTCGCGGTGGACACCGAGGCCTGGA
>JASHYW010000266.1 GCA_030042885.1 Streptosporangiaceae bacterium
GTAGATGGAACGACCGCTCTGGAATGCTGTGGCCCGCAGGCGGGCGAGAGCGTCGGCTGGTGTCGCATCCAGCTGAACGGCGATCATCCCGGTAGCCTGGTGCACCACTATCCGGTCCATGCCGACCATGTCGAGCAGCGCCGCCAGGCCGGGATGCCCGGGGAGGTCTTGCAGGTACAGCACCGCATCGCGGGCGATATCGGCCACGGCCAGGGCGTCGGCCAGCTGCTCCTCGGCGAGCATGCCGGGCTCGTCACGGTACAGGTCGAATACGCCGATGCAGGTCGCCCCCACGCCGAGCGGGAAGCAGAACTCGGCGCGCACCCCGGGCCTGGCGGCGGCGGCGGTGAAGACCGGCCACCTGGCCGCTCCGTCCGCGAGGTCGGGCAGCAAGACAGGGCTCCCGGATGCGTAGGCCTCCAGGCATGGCCCTTCGCCCAGCTCGAACTGCAAGTTTGTGATCACGCTCGAATGCCGCCCGGCATCCGCCAGCGTGCCCAGCAGCTCAGCGCCGGCTACCAGCGCCAGCGTGCAGCCCGATGCCGCTAGCTCGGTGACCGCGAACAGGGAGAGCCTCCGCATCAGCTCATCGGCGCGCGTCGTGGCGCCGCCTCCAGTCACTGCGGCGACGATGCGCGCTCTCCGCTCGTCTTCACGCGCCACAGCCCCGCTCCTCTGACCCCATGCTGCGCCGCCCCGCGGGGAGATCCGGTCGGCATAGCCGAGACGGCGCGGCGACTGCTGTAGTGTAGCGTGCCAAGTCGCGCGGGCAGGAGACCTGTAATTCCCGGCTGCTGCCGGGCATACGGAGAAGCGGAAATCAGCTTGCGCGGCAGGCTGGTCCGGACCATGCGCTACCTCGCCGCTTGCAGCGTCACCGACGGCAGCGAGGTCATGACTATGCAGACGTTCCGCCACCTCGATGCGACCTGGGGAAGTTCGTCCGGGCGGGTGAGGACCGTAAGCTCGGCGCCACAACGGCTTACCCGTAACAGCGTTATGGCATCTCCGTTGCACCGCAGGGCGACTGCTGGGACGCTGAGTTCTGTTGGCGTGTGGCTGTCGATTGCCGGCCAGGCCCACCGGGGAAGGCCGATCCTATTGGCGCCCAAGGCGGCCATACACCAGGCTGCGGGCATCCCCGCCTGCGCCGAGGGCCCCGCACCCTCTGGTTACTGCCATGGCTGACGGCATGTGCCCGGTGCAGTGGACCGGCCAGCGGGCGGTGGTCACGCTTCCGGAGCACATCGACACCTCCACCGCCGACCAGATCCGCGAGCAGCTGCTGTGGATCATCAACCGGGGCGCGGCCGTGCTGATCGCGGATCTGACCGGGACCGTCTCGTGCGATTACTCCGGCGCGGACGCTCTGGCCCGTGCCCATCACCGTGCCGTTGCGGACGGGGCCGAGCTGCGGCTGGTGGTTACCGCTGATGCCGTCCGCCGCGTGCTGAGCCTTAGCGGCCTTGACCGGCTGGCCGCGGCCTACCCAGACCTGGACGGAGCCATCGCCGCCGGAGCTGAGCGCCGCGAGCCGCCCGGTGGACAGACAACCCCGGCCACATGCGGCACGGGCCGCGCTGAGGACCTGCTGGGCCTGACGGTTGAAAGCATCTTCAACGTGGGCTTGATCTTGCAGGCCGCCATCGACCTGCCCCCCGATGTCACCGCGCAGCGCATCACCGAAGCCCTCCAACGCCTCGACGACGCAGTACGGGAGATCCGTAATCACGTGTTCGCTGAACGCGGCCACAGTGTGGAGCCCGGTCCGGCCGGGCCGCCTTCCCCGCACCTGCTAGAGCGGTCGGCGCGGGGCATGGACCACTCGGCGTTGCTGCAAGAGCACGTAGCGCAAACGGCGCGTGCAGTGCAGTCCGCCGCGGCCGGCACCGCAGCGCTGCTGGAGCGGCGGGCCGACCTTGTCGGCCATCCCAGCCGCGTTGACTATCCGGCTGACATCAAACAGTGGCGGGCCCTTGCCGATCAGGCAGCGCAAATGGCCGAACGCTGGGAGCAATAGCCGTGACTCGATCTGCCCGTGCCGGTCGGCGTGGTGCGTGAGCCGATTTAAATCTGCGCGTCCTGCCCGCAGGCGGCCCGGCGTGCGCCGCGCGGGGCCTTCCAAGGCGTAAGGAGAAGGCCTACGGTTCGATTCCGTAACAGGACTCCAGGTCAAAAAAGGTTTTTTGAACATCGGAGGTTTCAAGATCAAGTGACTGACCAAGTGATGCGTCTCGAGCTGACGGCAGGCGCAGCGCGGCGTATCCAGACACCGGCGCCTCTCCGGTGTGCGGTCATCAGACTCGATGCGACGGCGTCAGACCTCCAGGCGGACCCGGATGTCACTGTGGAAACCCCAGATCTTCTCACCCAGGGTGAGATGGACTACCAGGTCCTCGTCGTCGACAATCAGCTCGGCCATTGGGTCGAGGATAGGCGCGTCGGCCAGGTGCTGGCGAGCGCTCGCCTGGTTAGCCGGCGCGGTGGAGTAAGTCTTTCTCCGTGATCTGTTTCCTGGAATCATCGGGTTCGGGCGGGTTCGCTGCGTCCGCTATTCCCTTGCGGTGACGGGGTGGCATGGATTCCCTAAGGCCAGGAGACCCTCGGCGAGTCGGGCACTATGTTCTGATCGGTCGTCTTGGGGCGGGCGGGATGGGCGAGGTGTTCTTCGGCCGGTCGCGAGCCGGGCGCCCCGTCGCGGTCAAGCTGATCTATCCTGCTCTCGCTAATGACGTCAAGTTCCGGCGGCGGTTTCGTCTGGAGGTAGAGGCTGGCCGCAAGGTCGGCGGATTCCACGCCGCACAGGTTGTCGATGCTGACCCGGACGCCGAACGGCCGTGGATGGTGACCGCCTTTATCGCCGGACCGTCTCTTGAGCAGGTTATCCGCGAGTATCAGGCCCTCCCTCTTGACAGCGTGAGGGTGCTGGGCGCGGGCGTGGCCGAAGCGCTGGGAGCCATTCACGCCGCCGGGCTGATTCACCGGGATCTGAAGCCGTCGAACATATTGCTGGCTGAAGACGGGCCTCACGTGATCGACTTTGGCATCGCGCGTGCCGTCGACGCTTCCGGTGTTACCGCGCGGTCTGGCACGGCGGGTTTCATGGCACCCGAGGTTCTCTTGGGACGGCCGCTCACTTCAGCCTGCGACGTCTTCGCGCTGGGGATGGTGCTGGCCTACGCCGTCGGCATCCGGCCGTTCGGGGTGGGGCCGCGTGAGGCGATTGCGTACCGAGTCGTCCACGAAGAACCAGACCTTAGCGGCCTGGACCCTCAGATCCGCGACGTGGTAGCAGCGTGCCTGGCCAAGGAGCCTTCCGAACGGCCTACCCCGGCCAAGATCCTGGAACTCCTCGCCGGCCCTGACCTGCCCGGCCAGTGGCTTCCCCCGCCACTCCAGACCATGATCACGACCTATAAGCCGCCACCTAAACCCACGGCGGTAGCCGTCACCGACCTGGCCCGTGCCGCCCGGCTGCTCGAGGAGGCAGAACAGAGCGCCCGCGCCCTTCCCCTGGATGAGCAGGCCATGGCACCGGAGGACCGCGCGGCAGCGATTCCCGGCCCGCCGCCGCCTCCAGCAAGTAGCAGCGCCCGCGCCCGGGGACTGGATGATGAGTACGACCGTGCCCTCACGTTGGCGGTTCAGCGGGCCAGGGCACTGGTACACGTGGCAACGGTAGCTGCCCGCTCCGACCCTGCTCACGCCGCACAGCTGCTGGACGACGCCCTGCACCCAAGCTGGGACGCCCTGCACCCAAGCTGGAATGAGCGCACCCCTGGGACTGCGGGCTACCAGCACATCCTGGAGGCCCTGGTCTGGCACTCCGCAGCAGAGTTCGGCAGGCTCCTGGCCCGCATCGACCCATCGCCCGCAAAACGGCTGGTGGCTGACATTGAGAAGATCCCCCCCGTCATCCGGGCGCTGCATCACCGAGAATTCCTCGACGATGTCGCACCGTTCATCACTAAGGTTGCCGAGGTGGTAGCTGACGTCGACATCGCCAGCGCGGAGGAGCTCGTCTGGCCCATGGGCACGCCTGCGCGTGACATGGCGCTAGCCAAGGTCGCCACGGTGGCGGCCCGCACCGACTCCACCAGGGCCGGGCAGATCGCCTTCGCCGTCACCGGTCGGCCCCCGCAGGCTCCGGGCCAGGATAAGCGGGAGGCACCTCCCCCGCCCTCGATGCTGAACGACCCGAACCAGGCAATCTACTGGAAGGTCCGGGCACTGACCGAGATCGCCATCGTTATGGCCAGAGCCGACTCTGACCGTTCGGTACGGCTGTCGGATGACGCCGAGCGGTTCGCCCGCACCATCGCCGATCAGGGCACCTTGCAGGATGCGGCGTCGGCGAGTGCAGAGGCGGCAACTGCCCAGACTGACCCCACCGAGGTTGGGCAACTGCTGACAGAGGCTGAACAGTGGGCTCGCGCCATCAGCAAGAGTGATGTGCAGAGCATGGCTCTGACCAGCGTAAAGGCGGCAGCGGCCCAGATCGGCCCTGACCAGGCTGGGCAACTGCTGACAGAGGCCGAGCAGTACGCCCGCGCCATCACCAGCGCGCCGGCCCGGCTTGAGGCCCTGGGGGAGGTGGCCCTGGCTGCGGCTCGCACCAACCCTGTCCAGGCAGAGCAGGTCATCGGCAGCCTGCCCGCTAACGCACCCAAGCGGGCTGAGGTGGCCATGGAAGCGGCGCTCACGGACCCTGCCTGCGGTGAGCGAATCGCCGCCAGCAGCGCCGACGGATACCTGCAGGCGCTGGTCAGGGCCGTGGTAGCGGTTCGCACCGACCCGGCCAATGCCGGGCCGCTGCTGGAACAGGCGGTAGAGGCTGCTGGCCGTGATCCCGCCCACGTGGCTGAGATCGCCGTGGTGGTGGCCTCCACCGACCCTGCCCGAGCCGAGCAGGTCGCAAGCACCATCAAGGCCGGAGCCGGGATGACCGCCGGGTACTGGAGGGCACGTGCCCTAGCGGGCCTCGCGAACGTGTGCCTTGGGAGCGGCGCCCGATGACAGATCACGAAGTCCAGCTGTTCCTGGCCGACCTGGCCATCATTATCCTGCTCGCCCGGCTGCTCGGCATCGCGGCCAAGCGGCTCGGCCAGCCGCCGGTGCTCGGCGAGATCATCGCCGGCATCCTGCTGGGGCCGACCTTGTTTCACGGCAAGATCACGGCGACACTGTTCCCGGTCACCCTGATGCAGCCGTTGAGCGCGCTGGCCAACCTCGGCGTGGTGATGTTCATGTTCGCCGTCGGAAACCTCTTCGACCTGCGCCTGATCCGCGGCCGGGAGCGCGTGGCGGCGAGCGTGTCGGTCAGTTCGATCATTCTTCCGCTGTCACTTGGGGTTGGGCTCGGCGCCTGGCTGGCCAGCCGTCATCACGTGCATCGGGTCCTCCCGTTCGCGCTGTTCGTCGGCACGGCCATGTCGGTCACTGCGTTTCCTGTGCTGGCACGCATCCTCACCGACCGAAGCATGCACCGCACCCGGATCGGCAGCATCGCGCTCGCCAGCGCCGCGATCGACGACGTGCTGGCCTGGTCGCTGCTGGCCGTGGTGGTCGCGATCGCCGGCGCCGGCAGCCAGCAGTTCCGGCTGCTCCTGGCCCCGGTCTACGTGGGCGTGATGTTCGGTCTGGTCCGCCCGCTGCTGCGCAGACTGGTGGATGTTTACCAGCGGCGGGGCCGGCTCACGCCCAACGTTCTCGCGGTGGTGCTGGCCGGGCTGCTGCTGTCCTCCTACTTCACCGACTGGATGGGCCTGAAGTACATCTTCGGCGCCTTCCTTTTCGGCGTCGTCATGCCCCGTGAGGGGGCCGCGGCCGCCATGCGGGAGGAGATCCTCGATCGCCTGGAACAGGTCAGCGTCCTGGTGCTGCTGCCGGTGTTCTTCGTGGTGTCGGGACTGAGCGTCAACCTGTCGTCGGTCGGCCAGTCCGGGCTGGTGGAACTCTGCCTCATCCTGCTGGTCGCCGTGGCCGGCAAGTTCGGCGGCGCCTTCATCGGCGCCAGCCTCGCGGGGGTCCATGGCCGGCGCGCCGGGGTTCTCGCCACCTTGATGAACACCCGTGGGCTCACCGGGATCGTGATCCTTTCGGTTGGCCTGCAGCTGCACATCCTGGACCAGTCGCTGTATTCGCTGATGATCGTGATGGCGATCGTGACGACGATGATGGCCGGGCCGCTGCTGCATCTCATCTACCCGGATCGCTTCGTGGTGCGCGACATCGCGGAGGCGGGCCGTGCTGCGCTCGGGACCGCTGCCGGGCACCGGATCCTGGTGCTGATCGAGGCGCCGGAAACCGCCGCTCCGCTTGTTGACATCGGGGCCGCGCTGGCGGCCAGCCGGGAGCACAGCCAGCTCATCCTCTGCCATCTCGTGGCGCAGGAGCATGACACCCGGTCGGAGGCCGCCACCGGGCTGGGTGGCGAGCTGCGGGAGACGACCAGGACCACGGGAGACCTTCAGGCGCTGGCCGACCGGGCGTCGGCCCGTGGGGTGCCAGCGGTCGTGCAGTCCCCGTTCAGCCAGGACATCGCCGCCGAGCTGCCCGGCTATGTGACGGCTGCCGAGCCTGACACCATCGTGCTGGGCCCTGGCGGAATTTCCCGCGAGACGCTCGCAGCCGATGGAGCGGTCCAGCTCGTCACGGTCCTGCGCACCCTGCCGGAAGCGCCCGCCGCGGTCGCGGTCTTGTGGACGCGGGGGGAGAGCGGTGCGGCCGCCGTCCAGGTCGCCACGCAGCTGGCTGTCGCGGACCGGCTGAAGCTGGTGATCAGCCCGGCTGGAGGCCGGCGCGCGGGTCTAGCCGCC
>JASHYW010000267.1 GCA_030042885.1 Streptosporangiaceae bacterium
CTGGGTGAGGCGCTGCCCAGCGAGTTCGTGACCGTGGACCGGGAGCGGAGCGTGTCCGACCGGATGCGCGGCCGCCCCGGGGAGATCTCCAGGATCGCGGTGCAACTCGGCGATCAGCAGATGACGCTGTCCGTCAAGAACGGCAAAGCGGTGGCGGAGATCTGCCGCGCGGTGCGCGGTGTGGTGCTGTCCCGGCAGACCGTCCCCATCGCGGAATGGGCTGCGGCCCTGGCCAGCGCCCTGGTCGCCTACGCCGAGCAGAACGCCCAAGCGGCCCAGGCCCTCCGCAAGCTCGTCGCCGGCAGCTGAATTCACAGGGCGCCGGGACCGGGGCGGGTCAGCGGCCGGTGAAGGTGGCTTGGCCGGCGCCTTTTTCGATGAAGCTGCGCATGCCGGAGCGCTGGTCCTCGGTGGCGAACAGGGCGGCGAACTGCACCCGCTCGATCTCCAGGCCGGTGGCCAGGTCCACGTCCAGGCCGTGGTCGATAGCCTGCTTGGCCGCCCGCAGCGCCAGGGCGGGTCCGGTCGCGTACCGCTTCACCAGGCCGAGCGCGGCCTGGTACACCGATGCGTCGGGGGCGACCAGGTCCACCAGGCCCAGGGCGAGCGCCTCGGCCGCCTGGACCATCCGGCCGGTGAACACGATGTCCTTGGCCTTGGCCGGGCCGACCAGGCGGGGCAGCCGCTGGGTGCCGCCGGCCCCGGGGATGACGCCGAGCAGAATCTCGGGCTGGCCGAGCCTGGCGCTCTCGCCCGCGACGCGGAAGTCGGCGGCCAGCGCCAGCTCGAGCCCGCCGCCCAGGGCGTACCCGGTGATCGCGGCCACCACCGGCTTGGGGATGGCGGCGACGAGCGACAGCGCCGCCTGCAGCCGGCCTGACCAGGTGGCCGCCGCGGGGTAGCTGGCCTCGGCCATCTGCTTGATGTCGGCGCCTCCGGCGAACGCCTTCTCGCCGCCGTACAGGATCACCGCGCGCACCTCGTCACCGGCCGCGGCTGCGTCGGCGGCGGCGGCGAGCTCGCTGGTCAGCTGCTCGTTCAGCGCGTTGACCGGTGGCCGGTCCAGGCGGATCGTGCCGATGCCGTCCGCGACCTCCAGCCGGACGAACTCACCCATGATGGGCCCCTTTCTCAGCTAGCCCGGGGGGACGGCCCCCGAACCCCGCGCTCAGCGCAGGTCGCCGTTGGTCATGCCGGACGGCGCCTGCGGGTAGGTCACCAGCCCGAGCTCGGCCCGGCTATCAAGCAGCGGGTGCCGCGGCAGCACCCGCACCGTGTAGCCGAACGGCCCCGGCCGGTCCAGCGGCACCTCCCCCGAGTACCGCACTGCCAAGGGGGGTCGGGGGGGCCCAGCGGGTACGGGGGGTCGGGGAGCCCCCCCGTGACCGGGGAGAGTTTGGGGGGGGTCGTCCCCCCCGGGTGACGCAGCCTCGGCGGCCAGCGTGGCGTAGGCGGGCTGCACGATCTCGTCGTCCTCGTCGGTTCGCCCGTACACCACTTCCACCATCACGTCGTCGCGGGTCAGCTCCCCCAGCGCCACCGAGACCCATACCGTGAGCGCCGAGCCCAGGCGCTGGCCCAGCGTCCCGGCCGCCTCGGACTCCACGTGCTCGATCCGCACCTGCGGCCAGGCCTCGATCACGCGCTTCTTCCAGGCGGCCAGTTCCCGCGCGGGACCGAACCCCTTGGCGTCGGACAGCTCGCGGCTAGCCTTCGCGGCGGGCACGTACAGCGCCGACACGTACTCCCGGACCATGCGCTCGGCCTGCACCTTCGGCCCGAGCGAGCGGAACGTGTGCCGGATGCGGTCGACCCAGCCCACCGGGATCCCGTCCGCGTCCCGGTCGTAGTACAGCGGCGCCACCGCCTTGCCCAGCAGCTCGTACAGCGCCTGGGCCTCGAGCTCGTCCCGTCGCGCGGCGTCGGCCACGCCGTCGGCCGACGGTATCTCCCACCCGTTGCCGCCGTCGTACCACTCGTCCCACCAGCCGTCGCGCACCGACAGGTTCAGCCCGCCGTTCAGCGCCGCCTTCATGCCCGAGGTGCCGCAGGCCTCCAGCGGCCGCAGCGGGTTGTTCAGCCACACGTCGCAGCCTTGCACCAGGGTGTGCGCCATGGCCATGTCGTAGTCGGGCAGGAACACGATCCTGCGCCGCACGTCCGCCCCGTCGCTGAACTGGACCATCTGCTGGATCAGGGCCTTGCCGCTGTCGTCGGCGGGATGCGCCTTGCCCGCCACCACGATCTGCACCGGCTGCACGGGGTCGTTCAGCAGCCGGCTGAGCTGCTCGGGGTCGTTGAGCATGAGCGTGAGCCGCTTGTAGGAGGGCACCCGCCGGGCGAACCCGATCGTCAGCACGTGCCCGTCGAGCACGTCGTCGATCCAGGTCAGCTCGGCCTCGGACGCGCCGCGCTGCCGCCAGGAGGCGCGCAGCCGCCGCCGGGTCTCGGCCACCAGCCGGGCCCGCAGCGCGTGCCGGGCCCGGAAGATCTCGGCCACCGGGGCGGTGGCGGCCCGTTCCCAGTCCCAGCCGCTCGCCTCGCCCGGGTCCGCGCCGGTCAGGGCCAGGATCTCCGGCGCCACCCAGGTGGGCGTGTGCACGCCATTGGTGACCGAGCCGATGGGCACCTCGGCGGTGTCGAATCCCGGCCACAGGCCGGCGAACATCGCCCGGCTCACCCGGCCGTGCAGCAGCGAGACGCCGTTGACGCGCTGGGCCAGGCGCATGCCCATGACGGCCATGTTGAACACGTCGGGGTCGCCGCCCGGGTAGGTCTCCGCGCCCAGCGCGAGCACCCGGTCGATGGGCAGCAGCGGGTCATCGCCGAAGTGCTGCCGCACCAGGTCGCGGTCGAACCTGTCGATGCCGGCCGGGACCGGGGTATGCGTGGTGAACACCGTGCCGGCCCGGCACACCTCGATGGCCTCGTCGAAGCTCAGCCCCTGCCCGGCGTACTCGCGGATCCGCTCCAGGCCGAGGAACCCGGCGTGGCCCTCGTTGGTGTGGAACACCTCCGGCGACGGGTGGCCGCGCAGCGCGCAGAACGCCCGGACCGCGCGCACCCCGCCCACACCGAGCAGCAGTTCCTGGCGGAGCCTGTGCTCGCTGCCGCCGCCGTACAGCCGGTCGGTGACCTCGTGCAGGTCGGCCTCGTTCTCCTCCACGTAGGAATCGAGCAGCAGCAGCGGGACCCGCCCCACCTGCGCCACCCAGATCTGGGCGGACAGCTGCCGGCCCGCGGGCAGGCCGACCGCGACGTGGACCGCCGCTCCGGCATCGTCGCGGAGCAGCTCCAGCGGCAGGCCGTTCGGGTCGTCGCCGGGGTAGCGCTCGGCCTGCCAGCCGTCGACGGACAGCGACTGGGTGAAGTACCCGTGCCGGTACAGCAGCCCCACCCCGATCAGCGGCACGCCGAGGTCGCTGGCCGACTTCAGGTGATCGCCGGCCAGGATGCCCAGGCCGCCGGAATACTGCGGCAGCGCGGCGGTGATGCCGTACTCGGGAGAGAAATACGCGATCGCCGCGGGCTTTACGGGGTTCAAGGGTCCGGGCCCGGCCAGCCCCGAGCCCGCGTACCAGCGCGGACCCGACATGTACTCGCGCAGGTCCCGCTCGGCCTCGGCCAGCCGGGCGGCGAAGGCCGGGTCGGCCGCGAGGGCCGCGATCCGCTCCGGCGGCAGCGCGCTGAGCATCGCGATCGGGTCGCCCCCGGACGCCTGCCAGGCGACCGGGTCGATCGAGGCGAACAGGTCGGCGGTCGGGGCGTGCCAGGACCAGCGAAGGTTCAGCATCAGGCCGTGCAGCGGGGCCAGCGGCTCGGGCAGGGTGATGCGGACGGTGAACCGGCGAATCGCTCTCAC
>JASHYW010000268.1 GCA_030042885.1 Streptosporangiaceae bacterium
CGAAGCCCTGGATCCCGCGGCCGCCGAAGGCGCCCGGCTGGGGATCTGGCGGGACCCCTCGGCTCCGGCGGGTGCCGCCACCGGGGCCGTGCTGGACGCGGCCGTGGCCACGCTGCGCTCGCTGGGTGCCGTCGTAGTCGACCCGGTGACGCTCCCCGGCATCGATGAGCTCAAAGGGCCGGAGTTCACCGCGCTGAGCTACGAGTTCAAGTACGGGATCAACGCCTACCTGGCCTACCTCGCCGACTTCGGGTTCGCCGGATCCCTGCCCCGGACCCTGGGCGAGCTGATCGACTTCAACAAGCGGAACGCGGACCTGGTGCTGTCCCGGTTCGGCCAGGAGATCTTCGAGCGGTCCGAGGCGACCAGCGGCGACCTGGCCGACCGCGACTACCTGGCGGCCCGGCGCGACGCCACCCGGCTGGCCCGCACGGCCATGGCCACGCCCACGGCCGGCCACCATCTGGAGGCTGTCGTGGCCCTGACGGCCAATCCCGCCTGCCTGACCGACTACGTGCTCGGCGATCACGACGTGTTCCACACCTCGAGCCCGGCCGCGGTGGCCGGATGCCCGTCGGTCACCGTGCCCTGCGGGTACGTGTCCGGCCTGCCCGTCGGGGTGTCGTTCTTCGGCCCGCGGTGGACCGAGCCCCGGCTGATCGCCCTGGCCTACGCCTTCGAGCAGGCCACCCTGATCCGCCGCGCCCCGAGCCTGGCTGCCAGCATCGTGTGCTAGCCCAGGGGGGACGACTCCCCTGGAACCCCCCGCTGCGCTCCGCGCCCCGGCTGCGGTCCTCGCCGTATGACCGGCGCTCACCCGGGCGCAGGGCCCGGGTCCGCTGGCCGGTCGGAGCTTCGCTCCGTTTCTCGTCGCAGCCCTCTGTAACACTTCCCATAGCCCCTGCATCTGTGGCTCCCCCCGACATCCGCGGTCCCCCCGGCATCCGCGCGGTCCCCCCGGCATCCGCGCGGCCCCCCGGCATCCGCGCGGCCCCCCGGCATCCGCGGTCCCTCCGCCTGCGCGGCCGGGAGGCTCTGCTTGCTCCCACGTGCCCAACCCGGAGCCCCGCGGGCCGCGCGATAACCTGGCGGACATGGATTCATGGCGCCGTGCGGATGTTCCCGTGCTCCCGGGCAGCGGCCCGGCGCCCCGGCTGCACGACACGGCCACCGGTGCCCTGGTCCTGGCCTCGGCGGGCCCGGTCGCCACGCTATACGCCTGCGGCATCACCCCCTACGACGCGACGCACATCGGGCACGCCGCCACCTTCACTGCCTGGGACCTGCTGGTCCGCGCCTGGCTGGACGCCTCCCCGGAGGCGCCGGAAGCACCGGGGACGCCGGAGGATTCCGCGCCGCCGTCCCGGTTCACCGTGATCTACGTACAGAACGTGACCGACGTCGACGATCCCATGCTGGAACGGGCCGCGCGGGACGGCGAGGACTGGCGCGAGCTGGCCCGCCGCGAGATACAGCAGTACCGGTCCGACATGGAGGCGCTGCGCATCCTGCCGCCCACCCACCTGGTCGGGGCGGTTGAGGCACTGCCCGTCATCGAGCGGTTCACCGCCCGGATGGCGGACCGCGGCGCCCTGTATGACGTGGACACCGATCTTTACTTCGCCAAGTCCTCCGACCCGGCCTTCGGCGCGCTGTCCGGGCCTGGCACGCCCTCGGGGTTCGACCCCGGGCGGATGGCCGAGCTCGCCGCCGAGCGCGGCGGCGACCCGGGCCGGCCGGGGAAGAAGGACCCGCTGGATGTCCTGGTCTGGCGCGCGCAACGGCCCGGCGAGCCGGCTTGGGACTCGCGGTTCGGCCGCGGCAGGCCGGGCTGGCACGTCGAGTGCGCCGCCATCGCCACCGAGTACCTGGGCACCTCCTTCGACGTCCAGGCGGGCGGGACCGACCTGGTGTTCCCGCATCACGAGCTGAGCGCGTCGCACGCCCGGGTCGCGTTCTCGGGCGGCCCCCTCGGGGGGCCCCAGAAGGGTACGGGGGGGTTGGCACCCCCCCGTGATCAGGGGGGCTCTGGGGGGGGTCGTCCCCCCCGAGACAGCACCGTCTTCGCGCGGGTGTACGTGCACGCCGGGATGGTCAGCTACCACGGCCAGAAGATGTCCAAGTCGCTCGGCAACCTGGTGTTCGTCAGCGCGCTGCTGGCCGGCGGCGCGGACCCGATGGCGGTCCGGATGGCGCTGCTGGCGCACCACTACCGTTCCGACTGGGAGTGGACCGACCAGGTGCTGGCCGAGGGCGACGCGCGGCTCGCTCGCTGGCGCGCCGCGCTGGGCCACGCCGCGGCGGCGACCTCGGCTGCGCCCGGCACCGCCCCGGCCGATGCGGCCCTCGAGGTCCTGGCCGGAGTCCGCGCGCGCATGCGCGACGACCTGGATACCCCGGGTGCGCTGGTCGTCGTCGATCGCTGGGCCGACCGGCTGCGGGCCGAGGCGCCGACCCGGATCGCCCCGGCTGACGTGGCTGGGGCCCGGCTGGTCAGGGACACCGTAGACGCCCTGCTTGGCATCCGCCTGTGACCTCCCCGGCCGGGCTCCTCGAGACGCCGCATCGGGCGGCCGCCTCGGCCGTCCAGACTCGGGCCGACGCTACCTGCTGCATTCCTGGCTGGACGAAGCCTGCTGACGCTGGCCCGCCTGAAGGCGGGAAGCGGCGACGGCGCGGATCGCCGAGTCCACGATGTCGTCGAGCTTGGTCCCGTGCGCCCCGTGCCAGTACACCCGCCCGCAGGCCGCGCAGCGCGAGAAGGCCTGGTAGGTGCGCCTGGTGCCGGGTAGCAGCAGCGGTTCGACATCGGCCTTGCGGACCGCCGCCAGCAGCCCGTTGCACGCGGTGCACCTGGTCCAGGGCGCCAGCGGCGGCGCGAACCGGTCCAGGACGTCGCGTAGCTGGTCATCGGGCCGTGCGCCGCGCACGTAGGCGCCCAGCCACAGCCTGCGGCGGCGCAGCAAGCCGCGGTCCTGGGTCAGCAGCACCCGCCGGCCCGCGTTGGCCCGCTCGATCAGGCTGTCATCGTCAAGGTCATTGGCGTAGGCGGCATCGACGCCCACCAGCCGCAGCCGCCGGGCCAGCGTGCCCAGGTGAACATCCAGGATGAACCGCGCCGACGGCAGCGGCTGGGGCCGGCGGACCGCGCCAACCTCGGCCACGTCACCGGCGGCGAGCCGGTACCCGGCCGTCACCGGCGCGCCGCTGACCACCAGGCTGCCGACCTCGGGCAGCGGCACGCCCAGCGACTCCACCACGTGACCTAGCGACGATATCCCGTCGCAGGCCACCCGCACCTGCCCGCCCCGCTGCCGCGGCGCCAGGAAGAACCGCAGCTCGGCTGCGAACCGCACCTCCGCATCCGGTCTGGCCACCCCTCTAGCATCCCCGCTGGCGCGGGCCTGTCCACGTGGGCCTGCCGACGAGGCCATGGGCTTCTGGCGGGTTGCGGCAGGCGTGCCCGCGCCAGATACTGAAAACCACTCCCGCGGCTGAAGCAGCCGGTTGAGCCGCATCGGCCCCAGGCGATGCCCGCCGCCGCGGGAGCGCGGCAATCGTGGGTTAGATTCGCGAGCGCTGGAGGGGGCGGTGAGCGAGGAGACCCGGGCGGCACCCGCCGTTCTCGTGCCCGGCTCGAGCATAGCTGGCTATGTGCTGGAAGAGCAGATCGGCCAGGGCGGGATGGCCGTGGTGTTCCGCGCACGTGAGGAAGGGCTGGATGCCGGGCTCACCCGCGCCGTGACGACCGGCTCGGTCGCTGCGGGCATCGCAGGGCAGCCGCCTGCCAGGGCGGCAAGCCACTGGTTGTCAAGCAACTCCGCCGGCCTGTGGATAACGCCGCGAGTTATCCACAGACGGTAATTCAGGCCTGGCTGACCGTATCGACCGGGCCGCACGCTGGCGGAATGAGACACGTCCTGACAGCGGGTGGCGACCATCCGCAGCAACCCCGGACCTCCCGCACTCCCCGGACCTCCAGCACTCCCCGGACCTCCAGCACTCCCCGGACCTCCCGCACTCCCCGGACCTCCAGCACTCCGCGGACCTCCCGCGGCCCGCGCACCTCCCAGGCTCCGGAGCCCAGCCTCGTCGTCCGGGCTGGCTCGCCCGCGGCCCTGCTCGCGGTCGTGCCGCACCTGCTTGGTTTCGTGCCCGAGGCGAGCCTGGTGGTGATCGGGACCGGGCCGCCTCGCGACCGCATCCGGGTCACGCTCCGATACGACCTGCCTGATCCGCCCGGTGCGGGCATTGCCGCCGACCTCGCCGCAGACGCGCTCGCCATCCTCGGCGCGCAGCGGCTGCCCGCGGCGGTGGCAGTCGGCTACGGTCCTGAGGCGCTGGTCACCCCGGTGGCCGAGGCGCTGCGGGAGGCGGCGGGCATCGCCGGGATCGCACTGCATGACGTCATGCGGGTCGAGAACGGCCGCTACTGGTCGTACCTGTGCGGCAACGAGGCGTGCTGCCCGGCCGCGGGCGTGCCGTTCGACGCGAGCGCTCACCCCGCCTCGGCCGCCATGGCCAGCGCAGGGAAACAGGTGCTGGCCGACCGGGCCGCCGTGGCCGCCCGCGTCGCGCCGCTCGGCGGCATCGCCGCCGAATCCATGCGGCAGGCCACCCGCCGGGCGGAGCGGCACGTCGCCCAGCTGCTCGCCAAGGTCGGCAAGTCCTCCCGGATCGGCGCCGCGCGGCGCATGATCGCCGCCGAGGGCCTGGCCGCGGTCGGCGCCATGATCGCCAGGTACCGCGGCGGCGGCCGGTTCACCACGGACTACGAGATCGCGCGGATCACGGTGGCGCTGCGCGACCTGAGGGTCAGGGATGACGCCTGGGCGCGGATGGATCCCGCGCACGCGGAGGCGCATCAGCGGCTGTGGATCGACGTGGCCCGGCGCGCGCAGCCCGGGCACGCGGCCGCGCCGGCCGCGCTGCTGGCCTTCGTGGCCTGGCAGACCGGCGACGGGGCGCTGGCCAATGTGGCGCTCGACCGGGCCCTGGCCGATGATCCCAGGTACTCGATGGCCCTGCTGCTCCGGCAGGTGATCGGCGCGGGCGCGCCGCCCGCGCTGGCCCGGCTGCCGATGACGCCCGAGGAGGTGGCCGCCAGTTACGACGGCGCCGAGGACGAGGCCTTCCCCGGTGGCGAGGACGACGACCACGACCTGGACATCGACGACCACGACCCGGACCTGGACGACGAAGGCTGAGGTCACGGCCGGGCCGGCGGCGCGGTCGGCGGGCGCTGACCCGCCGATCCGGGTTACACTGCCTGGAATGTCCGTGTGCTCAGTACGGCCCAGCGTGTGTCGGGCTTCACCGTCCGTCCCCGTCATGGATAGCAGCTTGTAACCCGTGGAGGAGCCCGCATGACCGCCGACACGCACGAGGCCGCGGTAGCCAGGCTGCGTGACGCCTACGCGGCCTCGCCGCCGGGGACGCCGGTGCGGCTGGCCAAGCGCACGTCCAACCTGTTCAGGTTCCGCGAGGCCACGCAGCCCGGCGCCGGGCTGGATGTCTCCGCGTTCCGCCACGTGCTGCGGGTCGATCCGGCCGCGCGCACCGCCTGGGTCGGCGGCATGACGACCTACGAGGACCTGTGCGACGCCACGCTCGGGCACCGGCTGATGCCGCTGGTGGTGCCCCAGCTCAAGACGATCACCCTCGGCGGGGCGGTCTCCGGGCTGGGCATCGAGTCCACCTCACTGCGCAACGGCATGCCGCACGAGTCGGTCACCGAGATGGAGATCCTGACCGGCGACGGCCGCGTTGTCCGCGCCACCGCGGACAACGAGCACGCCGCCCTGTTCCGCGGCTTCCCGAATTCCCTGGGGACGCTCGGCTACGCCCTGTCGCTCACCATCGAACTGGAGCCCGTGCAGCCCTTCGTGCACCTCCGCCACTTCCCGTTCGCGACGCCGGAAGCCTGCATGGACGCGGTGGCCCAGATCGCCGCGGAGGGCAGCTTCCACGGCCACCGGGCCGACTTCCTCGACGGGACCGCGTTCGCGCCGGACCAGCTGTACCTGACGGTCGGCGCATTCAGCGACGTCGCGCCCTGGCGCAGCGACTACACCGGCCAGCAGATCTATTACCTGTCGGTCAGGCGCGACAAGGAGGACTTCCTCACCATCCGCGACTACCTGTGGCGGTGGGATACCGACTGGTTCTGGTGCTCCCGGGCCTTCGGCGTGCAGAAGCCGCTGGTCAGACGGCTATGGCCGCGCCGTTACCGGCGCTCGGACGTGTACCGCAAGCTGGTGGCCCTGGACCGTCGCTATGGCCTCACCGCCACCATGAACGCCAGGCGGCACTTCCCGCCTCGCGAGTCGGTCATCCAGGACGTGGAGATCCCGGTCAGCCGCGGCGCCGATTTCCTGCGGTTCTTCGCCGCGAACGTGGGGATGAGCCCGGTCTGGATGTGCCCGGTGCGGGCCCGCAGCGACCGGGCCTGGCCGCTGTGGCCGCTTGAGCCGGGCGAGGTCTACGTGAACTTCGGCTTCTGGGGGCTGATGCCGCTGCCCGAGGGTGAGGCAGACGGGTACTACAACCGCCTGGTGGAGGACGAGGTGGCGAAGCTTGACGGGCACAAGTCGCTGTACTCGACCGCGTTCTACGCCGAGGACGAGTTCTACCGGCGTTACGGCGGCCAGGCGTACCAGGCGCTCAAGCGCGCCTACGACGGCGGGGGGCGCCTGCTCGGCCTGTACGAGAAGTGCGTCCAGGGACGCTGA
>JASHYW010000269.1 GCA_030042885.1 Streptosporangiaceae bacterium
CGCTGCTCATGATCATCGGCGTCTTGCGGCTCGCCCGGACCGCGCGGACCCGCTGGGAGCCCGTGTTCCTGTCCGCCGGTGTCGTGCTCATGGTGGCCGGCTACCTGGTGCCCTCGGTGGCCGGGGCGTTCTTCCTCGGGTTGCTGGTCCTGTGCCTGGCCCTGCTGAAGGGGATCAAGCAGCAGCGGGGACGCGACCCGGCCGACTGAAGCGCGCCGGCGCGGCCCGGTCTGACGACGGCGATGGCACGCCGTGGCGGCCAGAGGGCAGCGGGCGGTCACGCCCGGGACTCCGGCGCGCCTGCGGCGAGAATGTCAGTGGGCGGCTCTACCGTGGTGTCCGTGATGAGGCCCACCGTGATCTCGCGGGCACCAAGCGGGCACGGCGCACCGCTCACCGGGGTGGAGGCCGGGGTGCAGCGGGCCCGGTTGGAGCCGGCTGAGGTCGGGCCGGCCCGGCTGGCGCTGGCAGGGCGGAGGTCGGCAACGGCGCAGTCGGCTCGGCTGGACCTGGCTGAGGTGGAGTTCGCGGTGATCGACCTGGAGACCACGGGCTGGTCACCGGAGGCGGCCGAGATCACGGAGATCGCGGCGGTCAGGGTACGCGGCGGGCGGCGCCTGGGTGAGTTCGCCTCGCTGATCAATCCCAGCGTGCCGGTCCCACCGGGCATCGAGGACCTGACCGGGATCAGCGACTGGATGCTGGCGGCGGCCCCGAAGCTCGCCGCGGTCCTGCCGAGTTTGCTGGCGTTCGCCGACGGCTGCGTGCTCGTGGCGCACAACGCGCCGTTCGACATCGGCTTCCTCATCGCCGCCTGCGCCGAGTGCGGCCTGGCGTGGCCCGGCTTCACGGTGCTCGACACGGTCATGCTGGCCAGGCGGGTGCTGGACCCGGATGAGGTGCCCGATTGCAAGCTCGGCACGCTGGCCGGGTTCTTCCGGACCCGCACCGCGCCGTCTCATCGCGCGCTGTCCGACGCGCGAGCCACCGCGGACGTCCTTGGCTGGCTGATCCGGCGGCTCGCCCATCGCGGCGTGCACACTCTGCGCCAGCTCAGTGAGTGGCCTGACGTAGTAGCGTAAGCGCCAGCCGAGACAACCTGGCCTCGGCAGTCTGGGAGGCATCCAGTGGTCACCGCGATCGTCCTGGTGCGGGCAGAGATCCAGCGCATTCCCGAGGTCGCCGAGGCGATCGCCCAGATCCCCGAGGTCAGCGAGGTGTACTCGGTCACCGGCGAGTTCGACCTGGTGGCCATGGTGCGGGTCCGTGGCCACGAGGAACTTGCCGACGTCATCCCCGGCCACCTGAACAAGGTTCCCGGTGTCACGCATACCGAGACCCACATCGCGTTCCGCACCTACTCCCGGCACGACCTGGAGGCCGCCTTCTCCCTGGGACTGGGCGCCGAAGCCTGAGCCGGCCGGGCTCGCGGGGCGGCGGATCAGTGGACCTTGGGGTCCAAGCGGTGGCTTGCCTCTATCCAGCGGTCCAGCAGAGCGCTGGCCGCACCGGAGTCGACGGCTTCTGCGGCGCGGGCGTAGCCGTCCGCGAGCGCCGAGGTAACCGCGTCCGGGCCCGGCACGCCGACCGCCGCGGCCAGCGCGGCGGCCGCGTTCAGCAGCACGATGTCGCGCACCGGGCCGTGCTGGCCGTCCAGCACGGCCCGGGCCACCGCCGCGTTGTGCGCGGCGTCACCGCCGCGCAGGTCGGCGATTGACGCCCGGGGCAGCCCGAGATCCGCGGGCGAGAACTGGGTCTGGGCCACCTGGCCGTCGTGCACCACCCACACGGTCGACGGGCCGGTCGTGGTGAGCTCGTCGAGCCCGTCGGAGCCGTGGAACACCAGGGCCGAACAGCCGCGCCCGGCCAGCACTCCCGCGATGACGTCGCCCATGACCGGGTCGAACACCCCGACCGCCTGCGCCCTGGGGCTGGCCGGGTTGGCCACCGGGCCGAGGAAGTTGAACACGGTCGGCACGCCGAGCTCGCTCCGGGTCGGGCCCGCGTGCCGGAGCGCCGGGTGGTACAGCGGCGCGAACAAGAACGCGACCCCGACGGTGGCGACCAGTTCGGCGGTCGCCGCGGGCGGCAGGTCGATGACCACGCCGAGCGCCTCGAGCACATCGGCGGCGCCGCACGCGGACGACGCGGCCCGGTTGCCGTGCTTGATCATCCGGGCACCGGCCGAGGCCGCCACGATCGTGCCCATGGTGGACACGTTGACCGTGCGGGCCCCGTCCCCGCCGGTACCCACCAGGTCGGTCAGGTGGCCGGTCAGGTGAATCGGCGTGGCGTGCGCGAGCATGGCCCGGGTCAGGCCGGTCATCTCGGCCACCGACGTTCCCTTCATCCGCAGCGCGACGGCGAAGGCCGCGATCCTGGCGGGCGTCGCCGCGCCGTCCATGATCTCGTTCATGGCCCATTCGCTCTCGTCGGCGGTGAGCGAATCACCACGGATCAGCGCGCCGAGCAGCGCGGGCCAGGTCGTACGGGCATCCATGGGCGGCCCCCTGGGGTAACGGAACGAGGAAGCGAGGAACGTTCGGACAAAACGATAAGGATGCGGCGGGTTCTTCGGGTTTAGCCGGTTATGGCGGCCCGCTCGCGCATCAGCCCGGCCAGTTCATGGGCTAGCGCGACGGGATCGATGGGATGGCTGGTCACGGCGTCGGCCCGCGACCAGGTGGCCAGCCAGCCGTCGTCGGCCCGGCCGATGATGAGCAGCACCGGCGGGCAGTTGTAGATCTCGTCCTTCGCCTGGCGGCACACGCCCATCCCGCCGGCCGGCTGGGCCTCACCGTCGAGCACCATGACGTCGGCGCCTCCGGCCTCGAGCAGCCGGAACAGGGCGGGCTCGGTGGCGACCTCGATGATCTCCGCATCCGGCACGTCCACGGCGGGGCGGCGGCCGATGGCGAGCCTGATCTGAGCCCGGACATCCGCGTCGTGGCTGTACACAACGATCTTCATGACAGGCATGCTATCGGCAGTATTGCCCCCGGGGGACGGCCCCCGGTGACCCCCGGTTCGGGGGGACTCATCCCCCCGAACCCCTCTGAGGGGGTCGCGTAGCGATCGCCTACAGGTTGTCGTAATAATTGCTTCGTGGCGACAGCAACCGTACGGACGAGGCAGCGCTCACCGGCCAGCAGACCCAACCTGGTCAGCGTCGGCACCATCGTCTGGCTCTCCTCTGAGCTGATGTTCTTCGCGGCGCTGTTCGCGATGTACTTCACTATCAGGTCGGTGAATAAGGGCGAGAGGCTGCCCTGGCCGGGCGCGCACCTGGACCTCAGGCTCAGCACGATCAACACCCTGGTGCTGCTGCTGTCCAGCGTCACCTGCCAGATGGGCGTGTTCGCGGTCGAGCGCGGCCAGATCAAGCGCACCAGGTCCATCTTCCATCCGATGAGCTGGGG
>JASHYW010000270.1 GCA_030042885.1 Streptosporangiaceae bacterium
CTCGGCCGGACCTGGGCGCTGTGCCCGGAGCCCGAAACCTCCAGCCAGGCCACCGAGACGGTCACGGCCCTGGTCCGCGCGTGCGGCGCGGTCCCGCTGCGCACCGACGCCGCCGCGCACGACCGCTGGGTGGCACTCATCTCGCACGCTCCGCACCTGGTGGCCGCGGCCATGGCGGCCCGCCTGGAGACGGCCCCGGCCCAGGCACTGGACCTGGCCGGCCCGGGCCTGCGCGACGTGACCAGGATCGCGGCCGGCGACACCGCGCTGTGGACGCAGATCCTGTCGGCCAACGCCGCGCCGGTCGCCGAAGTCCTCGCCGCGGTGGCCGCTGACCTGGCCGAGGCGGCCAGGACGCTGACCCAGGAAGCCGACGGCCAAGGGCCCGAGCAGTCCAAGTCGGTCGCGGCGCTGCTCGACCGCGGCCAGGCGGGCGTGGCCCGGATCCCCGGCAAGCACGGCGGCGCGGCCCGCCAGTTCGCCGTGGTCCAGGTGGTCATCCCCGACCAGCCCGGTGAGCTGGCCCGGCTGTTCCAGGCGACCGGCGCCGCGGGCGTCAACATCGAGGACGTCCGGATCGAGCACTCGCCCGGGCTGCCCGTCGGCGTCGCGGAACTCTCGGTGCGCCCCGCCGAGGCTGGCCGGCTGCTCGATGCCCTCGAAGCGGGTGGCTGGCCGGTCCGCCGCTAGCACTGCGGTCCGCTATCCCTGGCTCTTTTCATATATTCCGAACGGGCCGCGGTGCGTGCGTCGGTACGCCGGGGCCACCCCCGAGCACGGCCGCCGGTACTATCGCACGGGTGAAGACTTCAGCGAGCCTGGACAGGAACATCGGTGAGGAGAGCGAAACGGGCAGCGAACCCAGGCTTGTCGTCGCGGTCGACGGGCCATCAGGTGCGGGTAAGTCGAGCGCGTCCCGCGGCGCGGCGATCGCCCTCGGCCTGCGGTACCTGGACACCGGATCCATGTACCGGGCCCTGACCTGGTGGCTGCTCGATCAGGGGGTGGATGTCAGCAATGCGGCTGTCGTGGCCCGGCTGGCCGCCGAGCCGGTCATCGAGGTCGGCACCGACCCGCGCGTGCCGTGGGTGCGGGTCAATGGCGCCGACGTCTCCGCCGCGATCAGGACCCGCGAGGTCACCGGCGCGGTGAGCGCCGTGGCGGCGGTCCCGGAGGTCCGCGCGCACCTGATCGCGCAGCAGCGGGACATCATCGCGAACGCTCCAGGGATCCTCGCCGAGGGCCGCGACATCGGCACCGTGGTCGCGCCCGATGCGCCGGTCAAGGTGTTCCTGACCGCCGACCGTGCCGCGCGGGCCAGCCGCCGGGCCGCCGAGGCCAACTGGTCCGCCGCCTCGGCCCGGGCCGACCAGGACCGCCGCGACCGGCTCGACGCGCCGCAGAGCGGGCAGGCCGCCGACGCGGTGGAGATCGACTCCACCCGCCTCGGCCTGGACCAGGTGGTCGGCATTATCGTCCGGCTGGCCCGTGAATACGCGGGCGTGCCGCACCCGCGCCAGCAGACGCGATAGCCAGAGAAGATACCGATGCCGAGCCAGTCCTCCTCAGCCGCCGTGCCCGTGGTCGCCGTCGTGGGCCGGCCCAACGTGGGCAAGTCGACGCTGGTGAACCGGATCCTCGGCAGCAGGCAGGCGGTCGTGGAAGGCACCCCGGGGGTGACCAGGGACCGCGTGGCCTACGACGCCCTATGGCGCGGCCGGGCCTTCACCCTGGTGGACACCGGAGGCTGGGAGCCCGCGCTCGAGGGCAGCGAGAGCCTAGCTGCGCGGGTCGCCGCCCAGGCCAGGGTGGCGGTGGACGCAGCCGATGCCGTCTTGTTCGTGGTGGACGCCACCGTGGGTGTCACCGACGCGGATGCGTCGGTGGCCAGCGTGCTGCGCCGGTCAGGCAAGCCGGTCGTGGTCGCGGCCAACAAGATCGACGACGCCAAGGCCGAACCGGAGGTCGCGGCCCTGTGGTCGCTGGGTCTGGGCGAGCCCGCGCCGGTCAGCGCGCTGCACGGGCGCGGCAGTGGCGACCTGCTCGACCTGGTGCTCGACGCGCTGCCCGATGTCCCGGAGGAAGCCGGCGCCGCCGAGGGCGGCCCGCGCCGGGTCGCGCTGCTCGGCCGCCCGAATGTCGGCAAGTCCAGCCTGCTGAACAAGCTAGCCGGTCACCAGCGGGCGCTGGTCGACGCGGTGGCCGGCACCACCAGGGATCCGGTGGACGAGCTCATCGAACTCGGCGGCACGATGTGGCGATTCGTCGACACGGCCGGCATCAGGCGGCGGTTCCGCGAGAACCAGGGCGCGGACTACTACGCGGCACTGCGCACCGCGGGCGCCCTGGACCGGGCCGAAGTCGCCGTGGTGCTCATCGACGCGAGCGAGCCGCTCACCGAGCAGGACCTGCGGATCGTGTCCATGGTGATAGAGGCCGGCCGGGCCCTGGTCATCGCCTATAACAAGTGGGACCTGGTCGATTCCGAGCAGCAGCGCTACCTGGAGCGCGAGATCGACAGGCAGCTGCACAACGCCCGCTGGGCGCCGCGGGTGAACATCTCCGCCCTCACCGGGCGGCACATCGACCGGCTGGTGCCCGCGCTGACCAAGGCGCTGGCCAGCTGGGAGACGCGAGTGCCGACCGGCAGGCTGAACGCGTGGCTGACCGGCCTGGTGGCCGCCACGCCGCCGCCGGCGCGCGGCGGCCGTCAGCCGAGGATCCTGTTCGCCACCCAGGCCGGGGTCCGGCCGCCGCACTTCGTGCTGTTCGCCTCGGGATTCCTCGAGGCGGGCTACCGGCGTTTCGTGGAGCGGCGGCTGCGCGAGGACTTCGGCTTCGAGGGCAGTCCCGTGCAGGTCTCGGTGCGGGTCCGGGCCAAGAGAGAGGGGCGCGGCGCCCGCCGCCCGGCCGCCCGGCGTCGATAAGACGGCGAAGGCGTCCGCCGGGGGGACCGGGGAGGGGCGGGCATCCGCGTCGCTGACCGGCTTCGCGCCCGCCGCGAACCGGGCCAGGTCCTCGCCGTGCAGCACCCGCCCTGGCATCGGATCCGACGCCGCCAGCCGGGTAAGCGCGGCCACCGGCAGCGGGCCGGGGCCGGCCGCCAGCACGAGATTGCCGAACCTGCGGCCGCGCAGTACGCCCGTGTCGGCGATCAGGCACACGTCCGGGAAGACCGCCTGGGCCGTCGCGACCTGCGCACGGGCGTGCGCCAGCGGCGCACCGTCGGCCACGTTGGCCGCGAAGACCCCCAGGCCGCGCAGCGCGCGCCCGGCGGCCGCCGCGAATTCCGCCGAGGTCAGGTGGGCCGGGGTGCGCCCCCCGGCGAACACGTCCGCGATCACCACGTCGAAGGAACCGGCCTGCTGCCGCTCGAGCATGGCGCGGGCGTCCCCGACACGGACCCGGACCCGGCGCAGCGGCAGCCTGACCCGGACCAGCTCCACCAGCGAGGCGTCGATATCGACCGCCAGCTGCTGCGAGCCGGGCCGCGTCGCGGCGACGTAACGGGCCAGGGTGAGAGCCCCGGCCCCCAGGTGCAGCACGCGCAGCGGCTGGGCCGCGGGCGCCGCGGTATCGATCACGTGCCCCAGCCGCCTGACGTACTCGAACTCCAGGTACCTGGGGTCGTCCAGGTCGACGTGCGACTGCGGGACGCCGTCGACCAGCAGCATCCACGCTGCCCGCCGGTCAGCATCCCGCAACAGCTCGGCGCGGCCGTGCGGCGTGTCCACCTGGCTGGCCGGAGCCCGGGTCCGCCGCCGGGACGTTCGGGTCATAGCAGTAAGTATGGGGCGGTCTCCCCGGTCGCGACGAGCCGCGGCGGGGCATCGGCCTGGGGTGGTGGCTCGAACAACCAGCCCCCAGTATGCGAGGCTGGTTTCCGTACTTCTCGGGAGGAGGTTCGCATGGCTGTCGAGCAATCCGGAGCCGAGGCGTCACCGGGCCCGGACAAACCCGCCGGTCCCGCAGCCCAGGCAGGCGACAAGCCGTCGGCTGCCGACCTGCAGGACACGGCCAAGGCCGATCTGGAGGAGTTGAAGCGCAAGTTCCGCGAGGCTTTGGAGCGCAAGCGCGGCACGCACGCCAGCGGCAACGCCGAAGGCGCGCAGGACACCGGCAAGGTGCACGGCCCGCACGGACCCGCAGCCAGCCGCCGTTCGTTCCGCCGCAAGAGCGGTGGCTAGCGCCCCGATCGATCGATGCCTGGTCGATGGGCCGCCGTGCCTGTTCTAGCGGGATTGCCCTGATCGGCATTGATACGGGCTGGTCGGGGTCGCGTTCGTCGTGGAGTTGTCACCCTCACCGGCGCCCTGTCCCCCTCGGCACGTCAGGACTGCCACCATTGACAAGCAAGCTATCGATGTGATATCACATTAATAGGTGATCGGGTGACCGACACCACAGCCCACAGGGGGCATCCCGATGAACGCACCCAACGACAACACCGCTGCGAAGGATCTGCGCGGATGGTGGCTATCTCCCCCGCGACCCGGCATGCACCGCCTGATCAGCCCATGGGAGTACCGCCACCTCGGCGTCTCTGGGGTCACGCGTGCCGCCGCTGGCGGGTTCCAGCTCGGCATCGGCCTCGTTCTGCTCTCGCTCGGCCGTAGCGCGGGAACCGACCAGGAGCGGCGCAAAATGTACCGGTTGTCAGCGTGGTTCCTGGTGCCCGCGGCGGGGAATCTCGCGGCTGGCTACTGGTACATCACTATCGCTGGCTCCGCATCTGCCCGAACCTGAGCCTGGTGAGACGTCCACCGGGGCGACGATGCCCGTACTCGCAGATCTTCCGGAGTGCCCTCGATCACGACACGACGCGCTGGGCTGGCCGGTCGGTTGGGGGATTCATTCAGGATGGTTCTAGCGAGCTTGCAGCGAGACGATGAGACGGTGGACCCGGTGCGCGCCGAAACCT
>JASHYW010000271.1 GCA_030042885.1 Streptosporangiaceae bacterium
TTCGCATCATCTGGCCAGCCTGGATGACCCTGCCGACGTCCGGCGCGCTCCCCGGCCCGCACCGCGCCCTGCACCCTCAGCATCACGGCGGCCGCAGGTGGCGATAACAGAATGCAACGAACAACCTGTGATCAATTGGTTACATTCGTACATGTCGAGTGATCTGTGCAGTGCCCGCTGTTCAAGATCATCGCGTAAGGCAGGTATTCGCGCAGCATGTCGGCCCGCCGCCACCGTCCGTGACGGCAGCCGGGAAGTCGTCAGCTCCGACTGTGGCCGTCAGGGTGAGTATCCCGGCGCCAGCATGGGCGTGGCGTGATGCCCATTGGCCGGTCATGCCGGGCAGCTGGCGTTGCCGTGAGTAAGGTCTGGCGTTCACAGCGGACGACGCGCGTGACACCTGCTGGCGGGACATCGGATGCGCGGAGCACGGGTTGAACAGCGCGGTCTGTCCGGGGAAGTCCCGCTAGCCGACCGCCTGCCTGATTGTATGGTCGGGGACGGAGGGAGGCGCCATGGCGGTGTCGTTCGATGTGGTCGCGCTGGACAAGCCGGAGGACGTGAACGTCATCGTCGGCCAGGCGCATTTCATCAAGACGGTCGAGGATCTGCACGAGGCGCTGGCCGGGGTGAGCTCCCATCTTCGGTTCGGCATCGCCTTCTGCGAGGCCTCGGCCGCCCGCCTGGTCCGCAAGTCGGGCAATGACGCGGAGCTGACCGGCCTGGCGGTGGCTGCTGCCGGGGCGATCAGCGCCGGGCACGCGTTCGTGATCATGCTCAGCGGCGGCTTCCCGGTGAACGTGCTGAACCCGGTCAAGGCGGTTCCTGAGGTCTGCACGATCTTCTGCGCCACCGCCAACCCGGTCCAGATCCTGATCGCGATCACCGACCGCGGCCGCGGCATCGCCGGGGTGATCGACGAATCGCCGCCTGTCGGCGTCGAGACCGATGCTGACGCGGCGAGCCGGCACCGCCTGCTGCGCGAGATCGGCTACAAGCTGTGAGCTCCCGCCCTGTACAGGCGGGCGTAGGCCGGCGAGGGACGACCGGGTTCGCCGGCTCGCTGGCCAGGCGCATCTGCAGGATCGCTGAACAGCGCGTGGTGCGCGAGATGATGACGGTCGAAATGGCCTTTGTCACCGAAGACACGCGATCCAGACTTGTCGCCGATCATGGCTCTCTTCGGAGGCCCGCCTGACCCGCTCCCACTCGGAAACGGGCGCCGGATCCGCCTGACAGAGACTTTGCGCAGGCGCCGGATCCGACGTCGGTGCGACCCGTCACCCAGATAGGGGCCCTTCCCCGGGATCAGCCCAGGTAGTAATCAGGCGGCATGGGGTTTGAGCTGAGCCGGGCAGCCAGCGCCTCGGCGCACCGCTCGGCCTCGTCTGGTGACTCATGCAAATGCCCGCATAGGCAACTGCGGGTTACTGGCCTACCGGCGATCTGCGCTCGGCCTTCCGGCCCGTCCGGCAACGTGCCGGTGGGGTCGTTGCCCAGCGCTTCACCTCGCATCACTTCCTGCCTCTTCCCCAGTGGCGGCCAGGTGTCCTAGACCGTGGTCCGGTGCTGCTCTGCGGACGGTGCCGGCCCGAGGGCGCGGACCAGGTCGATGGCCCGGCCGAGGTTGTCCAGCCGCGCGGCCAGGGTGTCTCCGGCCGGGTACAGGCGCACGGTGCCGACACCAGTGTCGCGCCATGTTGCCAGCCGGTCGCGCACCATGTCCTCGGTGCCGATCAGCGTGGTGGCCAGGATCATCTCGTCGGTGACCAGGTCGGCGGCCCCATCGCGGTCACCGGCCAGCCAGCGCTCGCGGACCGCCGCGGCGACCTCCGCCCAGCCCTGCCGGCTGTACGCGTCGTGGTAGAAGTTGCTGGTGGCCGAGCCCATCCCGCCCAGGGAGAAGGCCAGCTGCTTCTTGCGGCCGGCCACGGCACCGGCCAGGCTGGCCTCATCCACCAGGTTGACCTCGGCGCCCTGGCAGATGTCCAGGTCAGCCTGGGTCCGCCCGGCCCGGGCCAGGCCGACGTCCAGGTAGCTGAAGTAGGCAGCGGCGCCCTCGGGCACGAAGCTCGTGCCCAGCCAGCCGTCCGCGATCTCGCCGGTCAGCTCCAGCATCTTCGGCGACAGCGTGGCCAGGTAGACCGGCACGGACACCGGCGGCAGGCTGACCCGCATCGGCCGGCCGTCCCCCCCGGGCAGCGGGATGCGGTACTGGCTGCCGGAGAAGCTGATCTTCTCGCCGGCGAACACACTCCGCACGATCTGGACGGTCTCCCGCATCCGGGCCAGCGGATGGGCGAACGCGATGCCGTGCAGGCCCTCGATCACCTGGGGCCCGGAGACCCCCAGCCCGAGCAGGAACCGGCCGCCGGACAGCTGGGCCAGCGTCATCGCGGTCTGCGCGATCAGCACCGGCGAGCGGGTGCCGACCTGGATCACCCCCGAGCCCAGCAGCAGGGTCTCAGTGCGCGCCGCCAGGAATCCCAGCAGCGACGGCGCGTCGGCCCCCCAGGCCTCGGCCACCCAGCAGACGTCCAGGCCCAGCTTTTCGGCCTCGCACACGAACTCGGTGATCTCCGCCCGGTTCCCGCCCGAGCCCTCGATGGTGGTCGCGGTCCGCATCAGGCCGCCGCCTCGGCCAGCTCCTTGATGGCGGCCAGGTTGGCGGTGAAGCCGGCCTCGAACTCCCGCAGCCGCACGAAGACGATCTTCTGCTCCTTGTCCGGCATCGCGTCGATGGCCAGGTTCAGGCCGGAGCGGGCCGGGCCCATCTGCGCCCACTGCTCCAGCACCGTGCCCGTCCCCTCCGGCCGCAGCGTGAACCGCCAGGTAGCCCAGGGATGGCCGGGGTCTCCCACCGCCCACGCGAACCGGCGCGGCTCATCGCACTCGACGATCGTGCTGACCGTCTCCCACCGGCCCAGGTACTGATTTGCGTTGCGGCCCAGGAAACGGTGGCCCACGGCCGGGCCGCTGACCCCGTCCAGCCACTCCACCTCCTGCAGCTCGGAGCTCAGCCTCGCCATCAGGAAAATGTCGCTGACCAGGCCCCACACCCGCTCGGGCGGAGCCTCGATGTAGGTCTCCACGGCCACGGTCGGGCAGTCCGCGTACACCTGTCCCGTCCACTCCATGACGACCAGCTTCCGTTCGCCCCGGCACCGCGGTCAAGGCCGCAGCGCTCCCGGCAGCCCGTTGCGCGCCCGGACCGCGCCGTCCTGCGCTGGCCCGCCGGGCGGGCCGCCACAGGCCCACCCAGATTTGGACTCAATCAGGCGGCTACTTGCGCCGTCCCAGGCAAGGGGGAATTACACAGCGTTAGGAGAAGCCTCATACGCCCCGACATTCCGGTGTGCGCAAGCGTCGATGGTCTACGGTGTCAGGCGGCGCGTAGGTTACTAAAACCCAAGTCTGCTCAGCTGCTGGGGTCGTCTGTGGCAGGCTCTTTACGGGCGGGGCTGGCTGG
>JASHYW010000272.1 GCA_030042885.1 Streptosporangiaceae bacterium
CTGGTACCCCGATCCTCGTGAGCTGAGCACCCCGCCCGGTTACCGGTGGGAGCCGTGGAATCTGGCCACGACACCTGCGGCCAATGTCAGCCTCCTCTACATCGGCGATATACAGACTCGCGAGGACTACATCGCTGAGGCCCTGCATTTCGCCATCGGCAATCCAGCACGGGCCCGGCCCGATCTCGGCGCCGCTCCGGAACTGCTATTCGCCGAGCAACGCATGCTGCCGCTGGTCGCGCAGCGGAGGGGGCTAACGGTCACACCGCTGATCGAAGCCGTCTGGTCGCCCGAATCGGACCGATTCACCAAGCACGATCCGAGATTCGGCGAGTGGGACCCGCTACGCATCGACGGGCAGGCCGCCGGCATCACCCATGGCTGGTTCCACAAGACTATGCTGTCGGCTGGCGATCCTCGTCGGCACCGGCTGATCACCGAGCTCGCCAACACGCTGCGACGGACAAAGCCCCTGCTCGCCAAGATCGGTGCCGGCGAGCGCTGAGCCGGTAAAGTGGCAGATGCCAGGGGCGCTCCAGAGGAGGGACACGCGGGTACGTCCCGGGCTTCGCCGGGCTTCACGCGACTGCAGGCCAGGATCTCGCCGCGAAACTGCGCGACCGCTGAACCGGAGCACATAACCAGATCGACGTCTCTCGTGGATCGCAATGCTCTGCCGACTCCTGGCTAGCTACGGCAGCGGCGGCCCATAAGCGTAAACAGCCAGCTCGCCGTCAGCCGTAGGCTCTGTTTCCTGCGTATACCGCCATATATGCACCGTGCCATCAAAGCTCATCAGGAGCGCATGTGGTACGGCATGCCAGACGCGCAGCCCGTCACGCGGACCTCCGCGCAGGACGGCATTTTTCGCCGCAGCCCGAGCGGGCGCCGCGAGCGGCAGGTGGTTAATGTCGACCTCGCGGTACTCGACTGGAAAGTCAGACGTGCCATAGATCGCGTTGAGCACGGCGGGAACCTGATCATGCAGTTCCTCCATGTCAGTGGCGCGCATGAACGGTGACTCCGGAAACACCGCCAGCAATCGCGGGTCTTCGCCGGTAACCTCTGCATACTGCACGACGATCTTGCCGCTAGCCATTGGCAGATCATACTCGCGTCCGGGGCCCGGCTGCGGTGAGACGGCGGTAAGCATCGGCGGGGCCACTGCCTGGCCAACGGGTAGAGACCAGCCTGGCGCAGCTACCGCTGCGGCTGTGCAGCCCTCACCGGCCGAACCTGCGACCCGGACCTCCGGGCATTATCGGTTGCCGCATCGGTCGGCGGCATCGTCGGCTGGGCGGTCGCATAGGGGCGGCAGGGTCAGAGCGGCAGCCGACCGCCTGTGTCGGCACCCTCGGCAGGCTGGCCTTCGCCGTCTTCGCCGGCCCACCAGCCAGGCCACCGTGCGCTGCGCAGCCATCAGCGCTGTTCTCGCAGTTCATCATCAGGCCCGGCGGCATTGGCCTGGGACGCCAAGCTCGCTGCCAGCGTCGGTGCCGTTCTTGCCTGGGCGGCCTCTTATGCTGTCTCGCCAGAGTCTGCGTCCTGGGCCTGGGTGTGCGCGCGGCGCTTGTACAGTTTCAGTGCTTGGCTTGTGGTGCCGATGGCGATCAGGCCACCGAGTGTCATCAGGCCGACGTTGCCCGTGACCTCAGTGAGCTGCATTCCGGGGCTGGGTGAGCCTAGCGTCGTTTTCGGGAGGTAGGCGAGAAGGCCGCGCAGTTCGCCGTGGGCGAGGGAGCTGCACATCTTCCAGATGACAAAGGCGGACTGGGCGCCGGTGGGCTGGTGCGCTCCGGCGAGTTTGACGATTTCGCCGTAACCCGGCCGGTCCTTCAGGCGGGCCGGGTCGCAGCCCGCTCTTGTGAGCACGTCGGTTAGTTCTGACCGGCGGTCAGCCATCGTCTTGCCGCTGGGCTGGCCGGTTTCTGCCCGGACGATGTCAAGCTGCCGGGCCTCTTCCCAGTCTTCTTGCAGGCGTCGTGTGATCCGCTCTTCGGATTGGTCGCTTTCGAGGAGCCAGTACGCCAGCGACGCGTTCTCCAGGGCGCCGCGCACGAGGGTGAGCTGGCCGTGAGTGTGCAGCTGAACCCGGACCACCCCGGGTCTGGTATCGCGGAAGAGACTGTCACGCAGTGTGCCGAGGTGACTGACGGCCGCGGTGATCGCGCTCCATGACGCGGAACTGACGGTATAGGGGTGGGCGACTTGGTCGTCCGTGGCCAACTCGCTGCCCGGGCTGGCCTTCCATGCCTCTGACGCGCTGCCCATCACCGTGTTCTCCCAGCTGGTCACCTTCCCGAGTGCTTGGCCCAGGTGCCGGACGTACTCGTCTTCCTCGGGAGTCACGGCCCCACGGTATGCCTGCTGAGTTACTGAGGCAGAGTCCTTAACTGCTACGCCGCCTCAGGCAAGGCCGAGTTCCTCCGACACCGTGGCCATCGAAACTGCCTGAACCGGATGCGCCCCTGGGGCTTCGTCGCTGCTGTGCCGGGCCGCGCGTGTGTGTGGGCCGGGGAGTGCTCAGTGTCGGGCAGGCAGCCCTCGGCGCAGCCGTCCGGCCAGTGCTTCCCTGTCCCCGGCGCTGAACACGGCCTGGGGCGGCCACCGGTGCGGCGTGCTGGACGGGGCGATCTTCAGCAATGCCGCCTGGTACGGGCCGGTGGGCGCCAGCCAGGCCTCGTTGTCGGGCGAGAGATCCGCGTCCTTCTGCTCGGTGGCGAACACCTGGAACAGCACGCAGCCGACGGAGAAGGTCATGCACTGCGCGGTGGGCTCACGGTCGGCGTCGTACAGGCATGCGGCTTGGATCGATGCCGGGATGTCGGAGGTGCTCAGGCCGCCCATCCAGACCCGGGTGCCGGGCGGCGGCATCCGTGAGTTGTGGTGCTGGCGCAGCCACTGCAGAGTGCTGACCGGGATCCAGCCGTGATCCTGACCGCGGAACTTGCTGAGGGCCAGCAGCAGCGAGGTCTTCACCGCCCAGGTGGCCATGATCGCCTGCTGGTCTGGGTCCAGCAGGCGTGAGGTTCCCGGCGCGGCCCCCAGAAGCAGCGGCCCGAGCACTGGCCGCGCGGCAGTTTCCAGGGTCTCCATCCATCCGGAGTTGCACCTGACGCACACCTCGTGGAACACGATCGCGAGAGTCTCTGCGGCGCCGATGTAGGTGCTCCCGCTGTACTCCTGGACAGGCTCGCTGATCTGGAGCGCCTTGCGTACCCACTTGGGTACCACGTGCTCGGTGCTCAGGGAGCCCGTCGCCCCGCAGAAGACGCAGGGCGTCAATGACTTCATTGTTCCGGCCACGCCGTAGTGTACGGCTGGAGCAGGCTGGCGGCCTCGGCTAGCGAGAGCCGGCTGTCCGCGGTTGCAAGGCTTGGCCATCGCGGCGGGTGGTCGGCGCTCGTTGCCGCTGGCAGAGCCAGGTCAGTCATCTCCGGGGCCCTGGGTGTAGGCGCCGAACGCTTCGGCGAGCACGTCGAACCGCAGCGCTTCCTGGGGGATGACCTGCCTGGATCCCAGTAGTTCGCTTGCCCGCTCACGCAGCGGTGCAGGTAGCCACTCAGCGAGCTTGCGGGCATCGGTCTGGCTGACGGCGTGGTTGCCCGGGCGGGATGGCTGGCTGAGGAGCAGTTCCCATAGGGCTGCTGCTGGTTGCGCAGGTACGCCCGAGCGTTCAGCGATTGCGCACGCTATCGCGGCGATCGTGAGACCCGGCGGATCGAGGTCACCGAGGTAGTCCAGGCGGGTGACGGTAAACGGCAGGTCGGGCAGTGACTCCAGGGGTGCGGTGTTGCGTCCCTGGATCCATGCGACGGCGATCCAGTCCGGCGCCGTTAGAGCACGAAGGTGGCGAAGAAGGGTACGGAACGTTGCGTGGTTCTCGACGCAGATAACTGGCCCCGGAGTATCTACCACGCTGGTGACGGGTTCCCATGTCAGGGGGGTGGGGACACGCTCGCACCGCAGGAGGGAGAATGTGAGCCTGCCAGGGCCCCACAGCTTGGCGCCGCCCCTTGGCGGCGTCGAGTCGAACGCCTTCTCATCGCGGATGAGTTCGTAGGCTCGTTCGGCGGCGGCGACGACGGGTGCCTTGCCGCCGTCTGTGCGGCGGAGCCAGTTGTTGACGGCGATCAGGAGTTCCCGCTGGGCCGCTGACAGCGGCAGCCGGGTCGCCCACGGAGCCAGTTCGTCCCGCAGGGGAACAGCGATTGGGCGAAGCCTGTCAGCAGGAAGTGACGGAGAAGGCAGGACCACTGATTTCGGCAGCGTGACGCGTCCTCGCCGGATAGTTGTGGTCCGGGCAGCCGACCAGGCACCGAGCTGGTCGCCGCGCACGATGGTGTCCCGTACCAGTTCGGGGATGGCTGCGGCTTCGATGTGCGGGGCCAGGTCGCGGACAGCAGCCGCGACTTCGTCCGCGTGCCGTCGGCCGCCTTTGCCCTCGGGATCGAGGGCGGCGACCACAGCGCCGATGTCCAGGGCGGTCATCAGCCCAGCACCGCGAGCACGTCCTTCTGGATAAGCATCAGGTCAGTGACCTCGCGGTCATTGTCGGCGAGAATCACCACTTTCTCCTTCGACGATGGCCGGGACCGGCGTGCCAGC